>NZ_MQTZ01000051.1 GCF_001939115.1 Leptolyngbya sp. 'hensonii'
GGGGGCAGGGGGGTGAGGGCAATCAGGAGTTTATCGGTGTTATTTAATTCTCATTCCCTAGTAATTCACCCGTCCGTTATCGATACGATCGGCGCTTCCGAATATCCATCCTGTTGGCCAGACCTGCATCCCCCCAATCCAGAGAATGACTCCGCTCTGGGGGCACCACCGTCACAATCGGTTTCTTAGTCCGCTTTGAAACCAACTTCATTCGCCCCTTTCCCTTGGCCCCTGCACTTGGCATCTGATCCCGCAAGGGGACATAGGAGCTAGACTTGGTTGCGATCGCCGAATAACTCGACATTGTTTGAGGCAACCGAGGAGACTGGGGCTTGGCCGGAGGCTTTGGCTTAGCCTGAACTTGCGGATTGCCCTGATTTCTTTTCTGTGAGGGAAATTGCTGGCCAGCAGGCTTTTTGGAGGCTACAGGCTTGGTCGCCTGGAGGGGCGAACGATCGGCAGCCTGACGCTGCTTCGGCACAAACGGATAGTGGGACGATAGATGATTCCTGGACCGCTTTGGTTTGCGACTGCGACCCAAATGGGTTAAACGACGCAGAATGATAAATGACCCAATGGAACAGCCCAGGGCGATCGCTGCGACCAACCAGGAAGTACCCAGATCAGTCAGACCGGGCTGATAAATGAAAATAGGTTCAGAAGACTGAATTGAAGATTGAGACGTTGTGGCCTGAAGGGTTGGTGCACCCTCTAAGCCGGGGCTCAAAATACCAGAAATAGCCAACCAGGTTACCAGGGCCAAAATCAACCAGAGACCGCCCCAGAAGAGAATAGGCCATCGGTAACAGACTATAAAAGCCCAAACCAGCACGCCACGCTTACGAGGGCGGCTGCTAGGCGGTTTTACTACAGATGGCTGCCGGGAGGGCTTAGACACAGGAAGGCTTAGCTCTGTTTTTTCTTCAGAGTACACTCTAAGGAAGTCGGATCGTCAAGTCATTCATCAGGAAAGAGATACAGAAGTTCAAAGTTCAAGGGGCCGATTCCGTTCCAAAGCCAGTTGCACCAGTTGATGTACCAGGTCTGGGAAAGTCACCCCTGTTGCTTCCCAGAGGCGAGGGTACATACTGGTAGCCGTGAACCCTGGCAAGGTATTGATTTCGTTTAAGAATACCTCTTCTGTAGCCTGAACATAGAAGAAGTCAACCCTGGCCAGCCCAGCGGCATCGATCGCCCGAAACGCCTGAATCGCCATAGTCTGAATCTGCTCTCCGATCGCAGGGGGCAAATCTGCCGGAATCATCAGATCTGCCTTGCCTTCGGTATATTTGGTTTCATAATCGTAGAAATCACTCTGATAGGTAATCTCCCCAATCACAGAAGCTCGGGGTTGATCATTCCCCAGAATGGCACATTCCACCTCGCGCGGTGAAGGAACGCCCGCTTCGACAATCAGACGCCGATCGTAGCTGGCCGCACTATCCAGAGCTGCTTCCAGTTGGGCTCTTGTCCTGACTTTAGAAATCCCTACAGAGGATCCCAAATTGGCTGGCTTGACAAAACAGGGATAGCCCAAAGCCGCTTCGATCTCGTCACAGAGTTTGGGATAGATACAGGGGTTAGACCAGATCTGAGCCCGCTCTACCATCACATACTTGACCTGGGGCAGCCCTGCTTGGGCAAAAACTGTTTTCATCGCAATCTTATCCATCCCTGCCGCCGATGCCAGCACAGCAGAACCAACGAAAGGAACCTGGTTTAACTGCAAAAGCCCCTGAATCGTTCCATCTTCACCATTCGGACCATGCAGAATCGGAAACCAGACCTCAATGTCAGCGGCTTCACCTGGAAATTGCCAGCGGGCCTGAGCCGACAAGTGGGCAGAGGGGGTCGCAAGGGGAACAGCCGTCTCCAGCACCTGTTGTGCGATCGAGCCCGCTTCCCAATACCCATCCTTCCGAATGTAAAAAGGCAAGACGGTATAGGCGGCAGCATTGGCATCAGTCCTGAGGGCCTGAGCGATCGCCTGGGCCGATCGAATCGACACTTCATGCTCACCGGAACGCCCCCCAAACAGAAGGCCCACCTGCAATTTCGCCATAATAAATCCCCGAATCGAATGCCGTTCAGATTATCACAAATTACCCACAGGTTCGCCCGTCAAACTGAAGGCCCGCACCTCTGTAATTCGAACCGGGATCAGGCAGCCCTTGAGGCCAGTCAGATCCCCCGGAAAGTAGGTCAGCCGATTGCCACGGGTTCGCCCCATCACCTGGCCTGGATCCTTGGGGTTCCGGTCCTCCACCAGCACTTCCTCCACCCGGCCCAGGTAACGCTGGGAGCGCTCTGCGGCCTGCTGAGACACCAGATGATTCAACTGCTGCAGCCGATCGCGCTTGACTTCCTCGCTCAACTGGCTTTCCCACAGAGCGGCTGGCGTCCCAGGCCGAGGGGAATAGGCTGCTGTGTTCAATTGGTCAAAGCCAATCTCCGCCACTAACTTGAGGGTGTTCTGGAACTGAGCCTCGGTTTCCCCCGGAAAGCCCACGATCGCATCAGCACTGATGGACGCATCCGGCATGTACTCCCGAATGGTATCGATGATGCGACGGTATTTCTCCTGGGTATAGCCCCTGGCCATGGCTTTCAACACGTCATTGTCCCCCGATTGGAAGGGAATGTGAAAGTGTTCACACACCTTGGGCAACTCAGCACAAGCCTGGATCAGGCGTTCCGTGAAATAGCGGGGGTGGCTGGTGGCAAACCGAATCCGCTCAATTCCGGGTACATCATGAACGGAGTAGAGCAGATCGGTGAGGGTGTGCAGGTGCCTGCCCTCCACTGTGACTCCAGGAAGATCTCGCCCATAGGCATCGATATTCTGCCCCAGCAGGGTGACTTCCTTGAACCCCTGCCGTCCCAGATCTTCCATGTCTGCCCGAATCGCTTCCGGGGTGCGTGACTGTTCTACTCCCCGCACGTTCGGCACCACGCAGTAAGTACAGCGCTCATTACAGCCATAGATCACGTTCACCCAAGCCGTTACCGTACTATCCCGGCGGGGTTTCGTGATGTCTTCAAAAATATGAATGGGGTCAGTGGCAACCACCTGATTGCCGCTAAAAACCTGTTCCAGCAAATCCTGTAGCCGATTGGCATGTTGGGGACCCATCACCAGGTCCAGCTCAGGCACCCGGCGCAGCAGCGCCTCTCCCTCTTGTTGCGCCACACAACCTGCCACCACTAAGGTCAGATCAGGCTGTTCATGCTTCCGTTTCGCCTGTCGCCCCAGGTAAGAGTAAACCTTTTGTTCCGCATTATCTCGAATGGTGCAGGTGTTATAGAGGATGAGATTTGCCTCTTCAGGCAGTTCTGACCACTGAAACCCCATTTCCTCCAGAATACCGGCCATCCGTTCAGAATCGGCCTTGTTCATCTGGCAGCCAAAGGTGGTGATGTGGTAACGGCGGGAAGGGGTGGTCATGGATGGAGAGGGTAGAGTCGTTAAGTCTAATATTATAGAATTGCCCGATCGGGGATCTCCTCCTGGCTCCAATAAAAAAGCTGCTGCACCCTGATGGGACCCAGCAGCCTGCTATAGAGTCACTCCGCCAGAATGATCCTGGCAAAAGTTATTGTTTGAGCCTACGCAACCTTCTGTCCCCGTCGTTGCAGCAGCGTTGCAGCGCCGATCGCGCCGATCGCAGCCAGACCCGCAATCGTCCCAGCCTCAGGCACCGCCGTCCTGAAGGCATGGTTGTCGGTTTCGAAGGCAATTCCACTGGAATCCATGACCACAGTATCGAAGAATTCCCCCGCACCGTCAGCCGCAAAGTTATAGTAGAAGCCCTTGCTCTGGTCCCCATTGGCCACTGTGTTAGCCAGGGCAGCCAGTTGAGTCCCCCCAAAAGTTCCTACTGTAACCCCTTTGGAGAGAAACTTAATCGAGTTGTAGCTATCCAGGGAACCGGCATAGAAGCCAAAGTATTTGAGATCCTGACTTGCGGTAATTGTGATAGGGCCACTAGCTCCCACCACACCACTGCCTTTAGGAGAAATAGTCAGGTATTTGGACCCATCTCCAGGAGGAGCGGCATACTGTCCCCCAACATTCCCCTGCACAACTGTCGCTCCGGCGGAGTAGGTCAGTAAGCTGGGAATCGGTTCGTCAAAGGTAACGGTAACTGCACCTGGAACAGAAGACTTCAACCCTTCACCGGGAGCAGGGGTTCCTCCGATCGAGAGGGTGTAAGCATTAGCTGCACCAGCACCCAGGCCCAACATCAAAGAAGCTGCAGTAAAAACAATAGACCACTTATTCATCACGACAATGCCCTCTTTTAGGATTAGGGAAACACACGGAAATTAGCCAGTATTAAAAAATGCTTCGAACGGGAAGACTTGCATATCTGTTGTGCTGAAGCAGAGCAGCAACCAACAAAATAATTTTGAAATCCCGTTTCCAGAGCACCCCATCAAACTCCGCTGCCAGGGGAAGCTTGTCAGCATAAAAGCTCGCCTGAGTAAAATTTGCCACAATCCGAATCAGTAATCTAAGGCTTTCTATGTAGCTTTACGCACAAAATACAAATTCAGTGTCTTCTTTAAAGGCTCTAAAGAGAAAGCGATTCCTTCACCAGAAAATCACAATGGGAAGCATTGCAGCTAACCAGGCTTAGCCAGCATCTGCATCTTCTGGCGTGTCAATGTAGTCTATTGTGATATCATGTAGTACATACTCATCGGATAGTCACAACAGATATGAGCCTGATCACGCTTCAGCTTGGCTAATCTAATCCTTTGTTGCAGAGCCTTAATTTCCCACACCCCACCTGCAGATTGATGGTTAGCAGGCATTAAACAACCAAGAGCTTTGTCGATGCATTAGACCACAGCCCTATCCCCATCCTTCTCCGGGCAATCATGAGTTGCCCCCTATTCCTGCATCAGACTCTACAGAAGAATGAGGTTTTTCATGCCACAGCAACCTTATTTATTGGCTGAGGGATTAGCCTATGAACTATCCCCCGATCGCACCCTTTTCAAAAATGTGCAGGTCAGTCTGGCAGCCAGTCAAGCCCATGTCGCTTTAGTGGGTAAAAACGGCGTCGGTAAATCGACCCTCTTGCAAATTCTGGCCGGACAGATTACTCCGACCGCTGGTTCCGTTCAACGGCAGGGCTCTGTCTATTACCTACCTCAAATTAGCACCATCCGGCAGCACCTGGAACAGACATCCGTCTTGAACTTTTTGATTGGTCTTTCGGAGGACTGGTGGAGCATCACCAATCTCCTGGAAAGCCAGTTTCACACCAATCTAGATCTTGTCCTGCCGATCGCCCAATTGAGTGGGGGTGAACTGACGAAACTATTTCTGGCGATCGGATTAGCCCAGGAACCCAATGTTCTGTTGCTGGATGAGCCGACTAATCACATGGATTATCTAGCTCTGGAGGAATTACAGCAGGTTCTGAAACAGTTCCAGGGCGCATTCATCCTGGTTTCCCACAAACCGTTTTTTCTGGATCAAGTGACCACCACCACCTGGGAATTAACCCCTGATGGTCTGGTCGTTTACGGCGGGAAGTTTTCAGCTTACCGGGAACAGAAACGCACTGAACTGGAAGCAAAGCTGCGATCGCATGAAGTTGCCCAGAAAGAACTGAAACGAGCCCAGAGAAATGCTCAGCAAGAACAACAGCGGGTCGCTCGATCCCGGCAATATGGTCGTCAACACCTTGCTAACAGCATGCCTAAAATTCTGGCTGGCACTTACCAGCGCAGAGCCGAAGTCACGGCAGGAAAACTGAAACAAACCCATGAGGCTGCCATCACAGAGGCCACTCAGAAAGTAGCCGTAACTAAAGTCAGAACCCATAAAACCACAATCATTCACCTGAAAGAGCAGGGTCAAAAACACAAGACTTTGATCGACATTCAAGGGGCAAATCTCTGGGTAGAGAATCGGCTACTGATCCAGGCCCTTCAATTGCATCTGGTATCTGGAGATCGGATGGCGATCGCAGGAGCCAATGGTTCTGGCAAATCCAGCCTGGCTAACGCCATCCTCCAGCGCTCTAACACCCCAGCTCTATTGGAGTCTGGAGAAGTGTTCCTGTCTCCCAGGATGCATGTGGTGTATCTCGATCAAACCTATGAGCTGGTGAATCGCCATCTCACTGTTCTGGAGAACATGCAGGCCACCAATCCAGATCTGGAGTATCAATGGGTCCGCCAGCAATTGGGGCATTTCCTCTTTTTCAACCAGGATGTGGATAAATCAGCATCCTGGTTAAGTGGGGGAGAACTGGCACGATTGGCTCTGGCCATGATCAGCGTCTCTGAAATTGATTGGCTGATTCTGGATGAACCGACCAACAACCTGGACATCACAACTGTTGATCAAATGGTAGATGCTGTGAATGAGTACCATGGGGCATTGTGGGTAATTTCTCATGACCTAGACTTTCTCAGTCGGATTAATATTACCCACGCCTTCAAAATAGCCGATCAAAGGCTGCGGAGAACCACATACCTGCCCCAGCAGTCAGCCCAGTATTATCAAGAATTGCTGGGTTAATCGTTTGCCGACCCTAGCCCGCCCCTGCTTTCTAGTGCCTGACCCGATGCAACCGGCCATCTCGCAACTGGACGACGGGAAAGTTAGACTGACGTACCAGGTGCTCATCATGGGTTGTAACGATAATCGTGATACCCACCGCATGTAACTTCTTCAAAATCTTGATCACCTGCCAGGAATTATCCGGATCCAGGTTACCTGTCGGCTCATCTGCCAGCAGGAGGGGCGGCGTTGCAACCACGGCACGGGCAATACTCACCCGTTGCTGTTCCCCTCCGGAAAGTTCATCTGGAAAACAATCCGCCTTCTCCAACAGACCGACCATTTTCAGGGTGGGTGGCAATCGACGCAAAATTTCACTGCGGGCATATCCCTGGGCCTGCAACACGAAGGCTACGTTCTCCCTGACCGTACGCCGGGGAATCAACTTGTAGTCTTGAAACACAATCCCAATTCGTCGCCGCAACATGGCCAGACGGTTTCCCCGTAAAGGCGCAACCGAGCCCCCCTCAACCAACACCTCACCCTGACTGGGGTGCTCAGCACCGTAGATCAATTTCAACAGGGTAGATTTTCCAGCCCCAGAGGGACCTGTAATAAAGAGAAAATCTCCCTGCTTGATCTCCAGATTGACTCCCAGCAACCCCCGACTGCCATTGCTGTAAATTTTGTTGACATCCCGAAATTGAACCATGGGAATGATCGCAGTCGGATTTTGAGCGATCTGATTGCCGGAAAGGGGAGGAACTTGACGGGGAGGAGCTTGATGCATAAATCTACTGGGGGATGCTGCGCGAGTCTCCTGCAAGTTATACCTCAAACCTCTTTCATACACCAGTCCTCACGATCGACAGGCAAACAACCCGGTCTCTGTCACCACTGCGGTGACCGGCACATCCCAGGACTCCACCGGTAATGTTTCCAGGCGAGCAAACTCAAACATGACCGCAATCGTGGTCTTTTCCTGCCAGGGGGGTGTACTGAGGAGGCGATCGTAAAACCCGCCCCCATATCCCAACCGATAGCCCCGGCGATCGCAGGCCAGGGCTGGAATCAACAGCAGGTCAACAGACTCTGGCACAATCATTGGGGCATCGGCATGGGGTTCCAGAATCTTATATGGACCTAGCTGTAAGGGAGGAGTATCTGCTGGTCGCCACTGGTGCCAGACCAGATCAGGCCCCACACAGCGGGGAAACCCCCAGGTCTGGTTACTCTCGAACAGGGAGCTGAGATCCGGTTCCTGACGGGCACTGAAGTAGGCCAGGATGGTTTTTGCCTGAGTAAAGATAGAGAAGGATTGTAACTGTTGGCAGAGACGCAGACTTTTCTCCTGCCACACCGATTTAGGAAGAGCCTGCCTTGCAGCCAGGAGCGATCGCCGCAACGCCTGTTTCGACTCTCGAGACTCCGTCATTCTTCCTTCTGGGACTGTTGCATCAAATAGTCCAACGCCCGATCGATGCGATCAAGGGAAGCATTGGTCGTGCACCGAAAATCCAGGATGGCCTCCTGTTCCTGAACAAACATCTGCAGCAACATGGCCTGACCTTCCCTCAGGTCGTTGACAGACACTCTTAGATCACCCACGGAAACCTGTAATTCACTGCCTGCTTCTCTCATCTCACTGATAGAAACCCGCAACTCGCTCACAGAGACCCGCAACTCGCTCACAGAACTTTTTAATTCACTAATTGCTGTAGCATTGGCCGCTACGATCATGGTTAACTGTCTCAGTTGCTGATCCATGGCCAAATCATTGGCCATTAATCGATCTAGTTGGTCATCAGTCCAACGTTCCACACCCATATCCCGTCTCTTGCTCCAAGCTGGTATCGCTACCTTCCCATGCCAGCAGGTTCTGATGAACCGTAAACCTGGCTGAATAAATTGAGTGTATCGCAGGTTCAACACTTGCATTTATACGAATGATCAGGTCAGGATATCTATCCATCTCCCTTCTGTGGTGACTTTATGAGGATACACAACTTAACCCGGCGTCAGGCTCTATGGATGATGGGCGGAACGATCGCCGGAATCAGCCTGCATGCCTGCACAACCCCTTCTGGCCAGCAATCTGTAGTCCCTGCTTCTAACGAAACTCCTTTAAAGGCATCCATGGCCGTCACCACCTGGATCGGCAATGCTCCTATCTACATCGCCCGGGAAAAAGGCTTTTATCAAGAATTGGGACTAGAACTGGATATTAAGGTCTTTGATATCGTTGCCCAGGCTTTTCCAGCCCTCACGTCTGGGCAGATGAATGGTCTGGCTCCTGTGATTTCTGAGGCCATTACCCTGGCAGCCCAGGGGGCAGATTTTCGGATTGTTTTGGTGGAAGATACTTCTCTGGGCGCAGATGTGGTTCTGGCCCGCAATAGCATTGGCAGCATCCAGGACTTTAAAGGCAAGAAGATTGCGGTGGAATTGGGTGGGATTGGCCATTTCTTCCTGTTACAGATTCTGGCTGAGGTCGGGCTCAGGGAGCAGGATGTGATGCTGATCAATACCGCTCCGGATGCTGCTGCAGCGGCATGGCAGGCTGGTCGGATTGAGATCGCTTACAGCTATTCCCCCTTCTACGAGAAGGCCCTGGCAACTCAGAAAGATGGCCGTGTCATCTACAGTTCCAAACAGATGCCAACAGCGATCGTCGATATTTACGTCTTTAATACCCGCTTCATTGAAACTAATCCTAAAGCCATTTCAACCTTTATCCAGGGTCATTTTAAGGGGTTAGAGTTTCTTCAGAACAATCCCAAAGAAGCCCTGCCTATTATGGCCAGACAGTTGAAAATCACACCCGAGGAATTGGAGCCCCAATTAAAAGGAATTCAAATTCCCGACCTGAAAATGAATCGGGCCATGCTGGGAGATCCAAATAGCAATTTATACTTGCTGAAACCAATGACCGAGATGGCAAAGTTTTTAAAGGAGCAGGGCAAAATTCCCAAAATTCCTGACCTTTCAAAGCTGCTCGATCCACAATTTGTCAACGCCTTGTAAGCCAGTTATGGTTTACCAGTCTGCCCGGATAGATCACTCAGACAAAAACCAGCCCCGATCGCCATCAAGACAGCAGCAGCCAGTAATGATTCTGTCACTGGTTCTTGCAGGAGCAGGGTGGCGAAAGCCGCCCCTGCAAAAGGAACCAGCGACAGATATGCCCCCGTTTTAGCCGCCCCTAGGTAGCGCAGGGACAGGGTAAAACACCAGATGGCCAGACCATAACACAAGAGGCCAGCCCCAAAGACCTGCAGAATGACTATGGGTGGAGGAAAAGATTGACCTATGCTGAGGGCGATCGTAATATCAATCAGCCCAGCCATCAGATTTCTGAGCATGGCCACCTGCAGGGAATCTCGGATGGCAATCTTTCGGGTCAGGTTACCATCCAGAGCCCATAATAAACAGGTACCCAGGACAGCCAGAGTGCCCAGAGACAGGCCAATGCGGCTGGGATCAGCCCCTGACAAAACAGCACCACCCGCAGTAATGATGACAATACCCAGCAGCACCCTCCAGTGCCAGGGTTCCCGAAACACAGTCCAGGCGAGGATTGCCGTAAACACACTTTCAAAATTCAATAGCAGGGACGCTGTAGAGGCCGTCACCTGAGTCAGCCCAATCATTAACAAAATCGGAGCCAGCACCCCCCCTGAGATCGTCGCTGCCATGAACCAACCCAGATCAGACTTCTGTAGTCCTGCGTCTGGCTTTCTTACCCCCTTTGCCATCAAGTAAAACAGGAGAAGCCCTAAACCAGCTCCCAGGAACAGTAATCCTGCCAGCATGACCGGCTGAATGTAGCTCACGAAAATTTTGGCGATCGAAGTGTTGATACTGAAGAAAAAAACGGTGGCCAGAGCAAACCAAATACCTGAGACAGAAGATGTAGAGTTTGGAGAGGTCACTATGTTTTAAGGTGTCAGAGTTAACGACCACCAGCAAGAAACACAATCCTGCATAAGGGCATAATGCATTGTGCCCATAAAGAGCTAGATCCCTAATAACACGTACACTCACCTTAATCAAAGGTATAAAGTATCGCTGCCTGCAACCATCTCAAGGGGCAGATCACGACAAAAATTTGACAGCAACCCTCGAAAAGAGGTTAGAGACTCATTAGAAAATAACAGACCCTGTTTGATGATAGGCGAATGCTCCTTACTTCTGCAGCCAGGTTAGCTACTCCTGACATAGTTCAAAGAGATTGTTGCTTTATCGTGAACCGATTAGCGATCGAAGGCCCCTGAAATATAATCCTGCAACACCAACTGGTAGCTTCCTGCAACCACAGGCTGCCCTAATTGAATAACAGACTTCATCGGATCCGGACGCTCCTGTTCTTGAACGATCGGCAAGGGTTGAATGTGCCTGACCGGAACACGCCGACAACAAACGAGGGCAACATCAAAGCGACAGGGTAGTTCGGCCAGGTCGGGATGGTCTCCCAGAAACGATCGGGCCGACAGCCAGAGCTTCTGCTGCTTCTTGGGCGTAATGGAGAGGAGACCATCCGCATCCCAGTTCCTGTAACTGCGTGTCTTGACCTCGAGAAAAGCCAGCACTGGCTGTCCTGGAGATTGCCCTGTTGGGTCCCAACGAGCAATCAAGTCAATCTCACCCCAACGACAATGCCAGCGCCGGTAAAGCACCATCCAACCCTGTTGTTGCAACCAGCGGGATACCAGGTCTTCTCCCAAGGCTCCAATATCGGAATCACGGCGACTCAGGGCAGGATTGGTAGAACTCATAGGTTCAGATCAGTGACAGCACCTACACTACTGGAAGAGACCAATTTGGCATATTTCGCCAGCACTCCTCGAGTGTATCGAGGTTGGGGTGGTTGCCAGGCCGCCCGGCGACGAGTTAGTTCTTCATCCGGAACATTGAGCTGCAGCAGTCGGGCTGGCGCATCGATCGTAATCATATCCCCTTCCTGAACAAGGGCGATCGTGCCTCCTACAGCTGCTTCTGGAGCCACATGCCCCACGACCATACCGTAGGTTCCACCGGAGAACCGTCCATCGGTGATCAGGCCCACACTATCCCCCAAGCCTGCCCCAATAATGGCTGAGGTAGGAGCCAGCATCTCTCGCATCCCAGGCCCCCCTTTGGGTCCCTCATAACGGATTACTAGCACATCTCCAGCTTTAATTTGGCCCGCCAGAATTGCCTGCAGACAATCTTCTTCCGACTCAAACACCCGAGCTGGCCCCGTAATCTGGGGGTTTTTCACTCCCGTAATCTTGGCAACAGCCCCTTCCGTCGCAAGATTGCCCCGGAGGATAGCCAGGTGCCCCTGAGGATACATGGGATTGCTCCAGGGCCGAATCACATCCTGATCCGGACGGGGCTCAGTTGGAACCTCTGCCAGTACTTCTGCAACCGTCTGGCCCGTAATCGTCAGCGCATCTCCATGCAGAAGCCCATGGCTCAGCAGCATTTTCATCACCTGCGGAATACCACCAGCTTTGTGGAGATCGGTGGCAACATACCGCCCGGAAGGTTTCAGATCACAAATCACAGGAACCCGTCCCCGGATCGCCTCAAAATCGTCCAGGGTTAAGTCCACCCCGATCGCACGGGAGATGGCCAGCAAATGCAGCACCGCATTCGTCGATCCCCCCACTGCCATAATCACCGAGATAGCATTTTCAAACGCCTTCCGGGTGAGGATTTGCTGAGGCAAAATTTGCTTGCGAATGGCATCCATCAACACAAAAGCTGATTTCTCAGCACTATCAGACTTTTCCTCGTCTTCAGCCGCCATGGTTGAGGAATACATCAGGCTCATGCCCATCGCTTCAAAAGCAGAGGACATGGTGTTGGCCGTATACATCCCGCCGCAGGAACCGGGGCCAGGGCAGGCGTGCCGTTCTACATTTAGCAACTCATCCTGGCTCAGCTTCCCAGCACTGTACTGGCCAACTGCCTCAAAAGAGCTCACTACCGTCAGGTCGCGACCTGCGTAATGACCCGGTTTAATGGTACCGCCGTAGACGAAGATGGCCGGGATATTCATCCGGGCGATCGCAATCATTGCCCCTGGCATATTCTTGTCGCAGCCCCCGATCGCCAGCACCCCATCCATGCTCTGGCCATTACAGACGGTTTCGATCGAGTCTGCAATCACCTCCCGCGATACCAGGGAGTACTTCATCCCTTCTGTGCCCATGGAAATCCCATCACTGATGGTGATCGTCCCAAACATCTGGGGCATGGCTCCGGCAGTTTTGGCACCGACCTCAGCCCGTTGCGCCAGGATATTCAACCCTACATTACACGGGGTAATCGTGCTATAGCCGTTGGCAATGCCCACGATCGGTTTGGTAAAATCACTATCCCCAAACCCAACTGCCCGTAACATAGCCCGATTCGGCGATCGTTGAACGCCCTGGGTGACAATCTGACTTCTAAGATTCTCTCGCATTCCGATTCTCTGCTGATATTTACTGATCTTAACTGGAATAGAAGTATCGTTTGTGATTGATTCCAGTCACAGGTTATGCTTTGCCACATGTCCTGCCCACAAATGACCCATGACCCATGACAACTTCTACTGATTGTGTCAGAATCTCCAGCGGTTTGCGTCATGGCCTCAAAAAGGTTTACTGTGCTGAAGGGCACCGTTGGACGAGTAAGCTATGTTAAAGCAAGCCATTATAGAGCTATCTATAGAGCAGGGACATTTGAGATCAAGCCGATGAGTGCGAGTGAGCTATTAGGTCAATATGCAGCTGGCGCGAGAGATTTTCGCAACGCTAACCTGATTGGAGCTGACCTGAGCAGCTCAGACCTGAGTGACATTAATTTGCGAGGAGCCAATCTCCATGGGGCTAACCTGCGGGGCGCAAACCTGCGGGGCGCAAACTTGCGAGAAGCGAATCTGTTGGAACTCAACCTTTACGGAGCAAACCTTTCAGAAGCTAATTTAATCGGCGTCGCCGTTACAGGTGCTGACCTGCGAGATGTCATCCTCCATGGGGCTAACCTGCGGGGGGTTCACTTGGCTGGGGCCAATATGACCAATGTGGACATGAGCGGGGCCATTCTGAGCGAAGTAGATTTGCGGGGCGCAAACCTGAGCAAAGCAAAACTTGTGGAAGCCTCCATGACCCGAATTAATATGACCAATGCTGTTCTGGTGGGGGCCAACCTGGAAGCCGCCAACTTAACCAATGGCATCTTGAGTGGAGCCATGCTGGAGGGAGCCAATCTTACAGATGCCGTATTGAACGGGGCCACCCTGGAAGGAGCTAACTTACGGGAGGCAAACCTGAATAAGGCCAGATTGAGCGGGGCCACCTTAATTGAAGCTAACCTGACTGCAGCCACCCTCAGAAATGCCAATCTGAGTTGGGCCAGTCTACGAGGAGCAACCCTGAACCGGGCCAATCTCTACCGGGCCAATCTGAGTTGGGCTAATCTGAGCGAAGCCTCCCTGATAGAAGCAGTGATGCTTAATGCCAGAATAGATCGGGCTAATCTGCGCAACACCAAACTGACTGGAACCGTCATGCCTGATGCCTCCACCCATGAGTAGCCTTCACGGGCAGACTCATAGTGATAGAGCAGTCCGACGGGCGGAGGTCACTCAATACTCACGCCCCGAAATGTCTGAGGACGTTTTCGCTCAGTCAGGGGGGCTTTCTGAGCAGCCCTTGACTGCACCCGATAAGACTCGAAGTGTTTCTGCCAGAGTTCCGGTGCATTCAACGTGTCTCCACCATGGGTGGTCAGGCGATGCCGCACCTTACAAAGTACAGGGGTATTGATGCAGGCACCCGCAATAATCACCTGCCCCTTAGTCAGGGCCGGAAGTTCCTTCAGGAGATCTCGACCGGCAGCCTCAACACCATATTTCAGGCTTTCCTGATCCACTGGATTCACAATGCGCATAATAAACTGACTCATACATTGGGATAGCACGTCTGCATCCAGTTTTCCAGGACGTTGTGTAATCAACCCAACCCCCAGCCCAAACTTGCGGCCTTCACTAAGAATCGTCCGGATCACCGCCTTACAGCGGGAAGGTTCGTGAGCTGGCGCAAATCGGTGGGCTTCCTCCAACAGAATAAACACGGGATAGGGCAGGTAGTTTTCATCTTCCGAGAGGATCTGCTCCTTCTGAGTGCCCATGCGAGCCTGGTTTGTCTGACGCAGGATGGCAGCGCAGATCACCTGTTGTTCTTCCTGGCTGATCTCATTCATCTGAACCACTGTAACCTGCCCCGGTTCAAATAAATCTTTGGGAGCGAGATGCTCAAAGGCATGAAAATAGGGCGATCGGGCCAGTCGCTCTAATTTCCATTCCAAGGCAGGTGCGGAGGAACCTGCCTTTTCATTCCCCTCCTCATCTGTTTGCTTATCTGCTTCATAGACCGCCGCAATCAGATCCTGAATATCCCAGCGATATTCTCCCCGTTTATGCCGTCGAATCAGGTTAAAGGCTTTGTTAAGGATCGATTGTTGTCGATCGCTCATCTCTGGTAACAACGCCAGGATATCGGAGTAATCCAGAGAGGACATGCGAATACGAATGTGATCAGGCTTAAGCACATTCACTTTGGGCAGATAGCCATCCTCCCCCTGGAACGCCGGGTGATCTTGCATCTGAGCCAGCGTATCGTACTCCCCATGGGGATCAAAGATCAAAACAGCAGCCCGATTATAAGGACGCAGCAGTTCCTCAATCAGAACCCCAGCCGTGTAAGACTTGCCAGAACCAGTTCCCGCCAGAATGGCCATATGGGTACTCACCAGTTCTTTCACATCCAAAGCCACATTCACTGCCCCTTCATCCCGGAGCAGTAGATGCCCAATATGGACTGCCCCAATCTCACCCGGTTGTTTGCGGTTGAGAACTCTTTGTAACGTCTCGTCATCAGCCAGGTAGACCTTAGAACCTGGATCGGGGGCTTTTCGAGGATTGATAAACCCCAGAGCAGAGTCAAAATGTCCAATCACATCAACCGCAACTTCATAGATCTCTGGGTTGGTGTAGGCAAAGCCCACCAGAGCTGCGATCGCCTCCGGGCTAATCTCAGTATCAGCAAAAATTCGGTCTGGCAGGTGATCAATTAATTGCCGCTCTGAAATTTTACCCAGGATTTGAAGTGTCTTCCGGTCTGATGGAACCCTGTAATAGACAAATTCACCGATTTTAACCTGTTGATTATCCGCTGTAATGAAAACATACTGATTACCATTCTCTCCTGGCCCTTTAACAGTCCCAATGACCTTTGAGGGTGGTGTAGCAGCAGAAAAAGATGCCTTCGTAGCCATGGACATATCAGGAGTCTTCATCATAGATTATTCATTATTAGCACAAAAGTACTAAAGGAACGAGAGATATCACGGTTACGCTGCCATCTCAGAGCAGGCTAATCTAAAGCTGTCAGATAGATGCAGTCTCAACCATGCCTTTCCAAGAAAATTCCCATTGAACGTGCGAATTCAGTAAGCTGCCAGTCAGGAAAGTGCCAGTCAGGAAAGTGCCAGTCAGGAAAGTGCCAGTCAGGAAAGTGCAGAGAGGCGAAATGTAGGTAAGTGAAGATGTCAATCAGGAAAGTGCCACCAGAGCCAGAGCTTCATCATAAATCCTTCAAATCTAAACAAAGTCCCATAGCATACCGATCTGCAACGGGCACTCTAAGCCTAAGAAGTTTTCTGAGATCGCCTTTAGTGCCCATGCAATGAAAATCAAACCTGGCAACCAGGGTTTTCCCATAAGATATCCCTCTACAAGATTTCGAGCCAGTCTAGGCATCTCAGAACCAGTTCAACTAACCATAATAAAAATGCTGGTTAAATCTCACGCTATTCACACCTTATTTTTTTCCTATCCCCTGTGAGCGTTCTACCCCTGTGAAGTTGATGTCACCCGTGGAAACCCTATCCTACTCTCAAACTAAAGACGCTGCGCCCAAGGTGTTAATTTCAGACACTTCACCCCACACCTCTCCCCAGATGACTCACTGGGCCAACTCTATTGAGATGCTCAAGCAGTTGGCTCTGATTTTGAGAACTAGCTCCGATCCACAGGTTATTCTCCCGTTTATCTCCTATCTCCTAGGGCGGGAATTTCAAGTGGAGTGCTGCCTGGTAGCGGCTAGAAACACCAGTCAATCTACACTTCAAGTCGGATGCTCACGGGATGGAGAAGAGGCTGCTTTATATCAGGTGAGCCATCAGGTGATGGAACATCCTTTGATCGAAGTGCTATCCACTCACTTTGATCCCCTGGCTATTGCAGATACTCAAGCATTTGAGATCGGGCAATTACTGGAGGGGCAGTACAATGGAATTCCTGCAAGGGCCATCCTGGCCATATCCACCCAATTTCAGGGCGAGTGGAATGGATTTATCGCCCTGATGAGATCCCAGCCTTACTATTGGATGGCGCAGGAAATAGATTTGCTCAGGAAAATTACCGATCAGGTTGCCCTGGCCATTGCCCAAATTGGTCAAATTCAAAGTTCCCACTCTCTGCAACAGCAAATGCTCGCCTCGTCACGACGCCAGGCTTTGCTTGAGAAACTCATCCTGGCCACTCGGGATGCAACGGAATTGGACGAAGTTCTGAAGCTGGCGACTCAGGAAACGGCCCAGGCCCTGCAAGTAGATCGGGCCACAACCCTACTGCTAAAATATCCGGACACCTTTTTAAAGCTTCGGGGCATGTCCACAGACGAACCCGGCGTATTACGGGCAAAGGCCAATGTGGCTGCTGAATGGTCAGCTACCCTAACTATGCCCAATAGCCCCGTACAGCCACCCCAACCCAATCAGTATTCTCCCAACTCACCACAACCTATTTCCTTCCTGGTATCAGATTGTTCTCTCTGTCAACCAGTCCTACTCAACGCGCCAGCCCCCCTAGAAATTTCCTGCCTGGAAACCTGGATAGCTGAGCGATATTCTGCAGGAGCAGACATCTCACCTTCAATCGCACCAATTTTTAATGCCAAGACCATGCCTGCAGTAGTGCTGGTTCCTTTAGAGAGCCAGAATACTCTCCTGGGTCTCCTGGTCTTGCAACATCACCAAGTCCGTCCCTGGCAACCCGAAGAACTCGTATTCCTGGAATTGGTTGCTGCCCAAATTAGCACCGCTATCATTCAGACCCAAACCCTCCGCCAGGTCCAGGCTCTAGTTGATGAACGGACAGCCCAATTGCAACGCAGTCTGGAAGTGCAAGCCAAGCTCTATGAAACGACTCGTCGGCAAATTGATCAACTGCGTCATCTCAATCAGATGAAGGATGAGTTTCTGAGCACAGTGAGTCATGAATTGCTGACACCCTTAACCAGCATGACCCTGGCTATTCGAATGCTGCGTCAAGCCAATTTGACTCCCGAACGCCAGGCTAAGTATTTGGATATCCTGGAAAAACAATGTGCTCAGGAAACTAACCTGATCAACGATCTGCTCGCTCTGCAAAGGCTGGAATCTCAACAGACCACCCTGCAAGTCCAAAGAATTGACATTCAGTCCCTGATCAATGACCTGACCCATAGTTTCGACGGACGGTGGCCAGAGAAGCGGTTAACGATTACTACAGACTTGCCGCAACGCCCCCTCGCCTTACAGAGCGATCAACAGGGTTTACAGCAAGTTTTGACAGAGCTCCTAACCAATGCCGGTAAGTATGCGGCTCCTGGCACAACCATTCAACTTCAGGTTAGCCATCAAGTCGAACAGGGCATCAGTCAAATTGTTTTTAACCTCTCCAACATTGGCCTGGGAATCTCCTTAGAGGATTTACCCTACATTTTTAATAAGTTTCGCCGAGGTCAGGGAGCTACTCAACAAGCTATTCCCGGCACAGGATTGGGATTGGCCCTCGTCAAATTTCTGGTACAAAACCTGAATGGCACCATTACGGCCAGCAGCCAACCTTTAGAGGGGACCAATACCCATGAAGTCAGGTTCAAACTGACCATTCCTCAATTTCACGATCGTACCCTGCCCGTCCTCGGATAACCCTCAACTCCTCTCCACAACCTCCCCGCTTCGCGGTTTACCCCACCCCAACTTACAAGTTCCGCAAGGCCACGATCGGATCCAGGTTGGCAGCTCGTTGCGCTGGCACCACTCCAAAGATTAAGCCAATCCCCGCAGAAACACTCACCGCCAGGGCCACCGCTCCTGGTGAAACACCCGATTGGAGCTGGGTAGTCCGGCTAATCACCACCACCGTTCCTGCCCCCACGATCGTCCCCAGTACCCCTCCCGCCACCGATAGAATCACCGCCTCAATCAGAAACTGCTGCAAGACATCCCGGCGAGATGCCCCCACAGCTTTTCGCAGACCAATCTCCTGAGTTCGCTCCGTCACCGAGGCCAGCATAATGTTCATGATGCCAATGCCACCGACGATCAGAGAAATCCCTGCCGTGGCCGCTAGCAACACCGTTAATCCACCCGTTACTCTGCTGGCGGTATCCAGAGTTTCCTGTTGATTTCGCACGGTAAAGTCATTAGGTCCCGTTAACTTGTGCCGCAGCCGCAACAGATTGGTCATTTGGTATTGGGCGATCGGGACGCTGGCATCATCCACAACCGCCACCGAAATCATATTCACCGTGACTCCAAACGGGGACGATCGTCCTTGAATCACGTAAAAGGCCGTGGTGATCGGAATAAACACCACCTCATCCATATTCGTCCCCCCGCCTGGAGCGCCCTTCTCAGACATCACGCCAATCACTTCAAAGCCAATGTTATTGATTCGAATCATGGCTCCTTCCGGAGAGCAATCTGGCTGTTTCAAAGGATTACAACCAAGGAGCTGTTGAGCAGCCTGGACTCCCAGCACCGCTACCCGGCTATTCCGGGCAATTTCCACAGGAGTAAAAAACCGACCTCTAGCGACTGGAAAATTACGAACTTCCACATAGGCGGGCACTGTTCCTAACACCTGATTACGAACGACGACACTGCCATAGCTAATAAATTGAGGGGTTGTAATCTGAGGAGCAACCTCCTGCACAACGGAAACCTGACTAGCGATCGCCTCTGCATCAGCCAGGGTGAGGGTACTGGCCACCTGGGAGCTCCGTCGGGCATCTCCCCCCCCTCCGAAAATGAACAGGAGATTAGTCCCTAGAGCCTGAATCTGTTGCGTGGTATAGCGTTGAGCCCCCTGACCCACACCCACCATGGCAATGACCGAAGCATTCCCAATGATGATGCCCAGAACCGTCAGCAAACTCCGCAAACGATTAGCAGAGAGGGTTTTGACCGCCATGCTGATGCTTTCAGAAATATCCATAAGCATTCAAAGTAGAATTTTTTGAGCACTGTCCTGATGACTCAGGACTAAATTTAGAGACTGGAACAATTGCAATCTAAAACCGGACCGTGGGAGCATTGGCAGGGCGTTCTGGACGGGATTGAGGCGTATAAACCACAACTGACTCTCCTACTTTCAGTCCCTGCACCACCTGAGTCTGATCACCAGTAGAGTAGCCAATCAACACTGGACGAAATTCTGGTTCCCCCTTCCCCCTGCTGGTAACCAGCACACCTGTCTTCCCTTTGCGGGTGACGATCGCAACCGTGGGCACCACCAGAGCTTGCCGAATCGGTTTCCCAACAAAGATCAGGTCCACATTCATGCCCGAACGCAGTTGTTTCTGGCCCGTCTTCAAACTAACCCTGGTTTGAAAAGACGTAACGTTCTGCTCCAGAATAGCTGCAGGTGCAATCAGACGCACTTCTCCTTGAAAGACCTGGCCTGGGAAAGCAGCCGTGCGAATTTCCACCTTTTGACCCACCTGAATCTGGGCAATGTCACTTTCAGCAATCTTGGCCAGAATTTCCAGGCGACCTGCGATCGCCACAATAGAACTGGATGTGGCTGACGAAGTGGCCGACGCCGAGGTCGTCGGGGTGACGAAAGCCCCCACATTGGCATATTTTTGCGTGATCACCCCATTGAAGGGAGCTCGAATGACGGTGTCATCCACCTGAGTTTCAGCCGCCCTCACCTGGGCAGCCGCCTGGGCAACCTGAGCCTGAGCCTGGGCAATTTGCTCGACCCGGGTACCGTTCTGGAGTTGTCGCAGAACCTGGCGAGCCTCATTCGCTGCCGCCTCTGCCTGCGTAATCTCCTCCGGACGACTGCCATTGCGCAATTGCTCCAGACGGCGTTCCAGTTGTCGCAGTGTGGCCTCCGTATTGCGTTCATTCGTCAACACTTCATCCAACTGGTCGCGCGCGAGGGCTCCCTGTTGGGCCAGACTGCGGTAACGTGTGCTCCGGGTCTGGGCCAAAAGCAGTTGCGACCGCGCTCCATCGACCTGAGCCTGAGCCTGAGCAATCTCTTCCGATCGACTTCCCCGCCGAGCTTGGTCCAGGCGGGACTCCGCCTGCTCAAACCGGGCTTGCGCCTGGGCAATTTCCTCGGGACGACTGCCATTCTGCAACTCTGCCAGTCGGGCTTCAGACTGAGCCAGCACCGCCTGTGCTTCATCCAATCGGGCCTGAAACTCAGCGTCTTCCATGCGAGCGATGATTTGACCGGTTCCCACCCGATCACCCTGATCGACCAGAAGCTCCACCAATCGCCCAGAGGCTTTGGGGCTGATATTGACCTCCTGCACAGGCGTCACTGTACCACTGGCATTAATCCGAACTGGAAGATTCTCAGTTTTGACTGGAACCGTCGTCACATCCTGCCTGGGTTGAGGCTGTTGAGTTGTCCGCTGAAGGACCAGGACAATCCCGGTTCCTACGATCGCACCGATGATGAGAACAATGCCGAGTGAACGGGGAATCTTAGCCAGAACTGGCAAGGAAACTTTCATACAACGCTCTCAAGGCCGAAAATACTTTTACTCTAGACTTAATTTCGATTGAGCAGGTGCTTTTGAATCTAATGTTTTGAGTGTCAGCACCTGCGGCGGGGTCGAATCGGGCGGATACAGCAGATCGACCTGGACAAAGCGCCGATCACCGGCTGGCATGTTCAGGGTCACCAGGGAATCTCCCTGCTGGCCGCGCCGCTGTACCAGGTGCATGTAAAGGGTTTGGGGCAAGTTGCGATCGTCCGTATAGCGCACTCGTACCGTTCCCCGAAAAGAGATGGCTTTGGGGGGAGGCTCCAGAAACCGTAATCCATCCTTAATCTGTTCCTGCTTGATCGGGGTTTGCAGACTTAAGGTTACGGTTTGCAGGTCTGCTGTTGGATTCACCAGGGCCAGGGTGAGACTGTACTGGATAGCATAGTTGCCCTGGGCCAGATAGGCCGTATCGGGATAGCGAGCGAGCATCGGAGCAGCCTGAATCTGTCCTGTTCCCAAAGTGCCACCTTTCAGGGTGCTGAGACCGTAGGAGAAGGTCTGACCCGGTTGGGGAATGGTCAGGTAGATACCATCAGGCTGGTCCGTTAGCCTGGTGCGCCACTGAGAGCCCTGGGCCACCCCGGCAACTCGGCCATAGATAATCTGTCCCTGTTGCTGGTTCGGCGGTGTGGGGGTGCGATCCCGGGGTGTGGCCAGATCCCCAATCTGAACCAGGGTCTCCCATTCTTCCACCGTGGGAGGACGCTCACTGCCATCGGCATTTTGTCTGGCAAACAGGGCCAAACTCGCAGCATAGAGATCACCCGTACTGCGTAAGCGCATCAGGGTAGACCGGCCATTGATGGGAGGGGTCAACTCCCGCACCGGAATTGGCAGATTCAGGAGCATCCGACTTTCTCCTGGCAAAATCACAATCTGGGCCGGAAAATCTGCCTGTCGCTTGCCCCGCAAAATTTCATCCATAGCCCGACTCCCCGGTCCAGAGTAAACCTCTCCCAGAGGGTTCTTCACTTGGGATGGCAAATCAATGAAAGGGGCATCGGGCTGACTCAGATAACTGGCAGCCTGAAGAACATCTACCGTGACAGCCTGTTTCCCCGGATTGTGCAGAATAATCCCCAGATAAAGGGTTCGGAGATCGGTAGGAGGGATAGCCTTGGCAATGTGATGGGCAAAGACATCGAAGCGGCCTCGAAACCGAAAATTGAGGTGGGCTGCAGGCACCCGTTTTCCTTGCGGTGGAAAGGTAGAAAGCAGGATACCTTCAGTCAGGACTAGTTCTGGACTATTGCTATTAAACGTAGGTACTGCATCCAGTTGTCCGGACAGAGCACGGACTTCCTGAATCTGCAGGACTTCCTGAGGCTTGATGGCAGGAGTGGCCTGCGCCAGAGATAGAGAAGACAGGAACAGAAGCATGGGCTAAGCGTGTCGTTTCAAACAAGGGGAAGGACGGCAAGTCTGGTCAACCGCAGTGGCTACCACCGCCATTCTGCATCAAACAGTCGCAGTCTGTCCGGAAGGCTGCAGCCAATACCCGGATAATAATAGTGTTTGAGGGATCAGTGTTTTGAATTCTGGCAAGAGATTTCCCTGCTTATTCTGGAAATAAACTCATTCGTTTACTCTCACGAAAGCCTCTCTCAAAACCTGTAGCAAGGGTTGGTTACATGCTCATTGACCACCATAATCCAGCCGTTCGTGATGTTAAATCCCCTTCATGGGGCATTCTGACTACAGGTATCTCCCTCTATTTCTTAAAAACATAAGTGTTCCTATGGACCCTGTAGAGTTTTGGCTGGCCCAGGCCCCTAAGCCTAAAAAGCAAGTCACAACCAAACCCACCAATAATCGAACTGAACCGGCAAAATCGGCTGGTAATCCAGGTCAAATCTGGATGCTGACTACGGGAGGACTGGCTATTCTGCTAATCGCTTTAGGGGTCCTCTCTAAACTACAGATCGATAAGTTTAAGAAGAAGTTGAGGTTTGAAGACTTAAAAAATAAAGAACTGCAGAAGAAGCTGAAGCTGGCCGTGGAAACCATCAGCAAAATGGAGAAAAACCCTGATCTGATCCATTCCCGAGAATTCAATCTGGACTACTTGAGAATGCGGATGGCAGAGGAGGTTTTCCACTTTGCGATCGTCAACCAGACCAAAATCAAAGTGAAAGAGAAAATAACCCTGGCCTTACGCCCTACCCAGGCCCAGGATGGCACCCTGGGAATGGCCAGTACTGGTCGGCAGGTGGATGAAATCTTCGATGTGGAGTATGAGCCGGGAGATCTTCCGAAGGGAACCAAGCGCGTTCTTTTCCGGATTCAGATTAGATTAACAAAGCTACCAACCCAACCCACCTCTGCCACAATCAACCAAATCATTGACTGCCTGGAGACCTACCTCAGCCCTTCAGGAGACCACGATACCTGGCAGCCCACCATCCAGGGACGCATTGCCCAGATCCATTGGGATCAAAAAGCCAAGCCAACCCCTTTGCTAGTGCTGGAACAAACTACAGAGGGGAGTAACGTCACCTTCCGGACGCAACGGGGAGTTGTTCATAAATAGTCACACAATTTTCCAGACAGCTTTACAATGACTTCATAATCTTTCAGGTTTCCAAACCTTCCTGGAGTTATTGTCCGTGCTAAAGCTGTTGGATAAGCAGAAAGTTACGATCGCAATCATTGCTGGTCTTCTGACGGTTGGCTTGAGTGCCCTTGCCGTCCGGAATGCATTCTCTGAGAAACCAGAGCAACCGACCCCTACGTCTGAACCTCCTGCCCTTAATTCTGAACCCAAAGGCGCGATCGTGGCCCTGGGACGCCTGGAGCCGGAAGGGGAAGTGTACAAGGTCGCTGCCCCTACTAACTTTGGTTCGGCCAGAATCGCCAGATTGTTGATTAAGGAAGGGGATCTGGTGCAGCAGGACCAAATCATTGCCTACACCGATACCTATCAAACCCGACTGGCAGAACTGGCGCAAGCAGAAGCCCAGGTCGAGGAAGCCAGAAGTCGTCTGGCACAAGTTCTGGCCGGAGCCAAGCAGGGCGATATCACCGCTCAACAAGCTACGGTAACCCGCATTCAGGCAGAAGTAGAGGAGCAACTTTCCGTGCAGCGGGCCACGATCTCCCGCTTAGCGTCTGAACTGCGGATCGCCCGCCGAGAATACGATCGCAACCAAACCCTCTATCGCGAAGGTGCGATCTCAGCTTCAGCCCTGGATGCCAAGCGGTTAGACCTAGAAACCAATGAAGCCCGGTTGCGGGAAGCCACGGCTGAGTTGCGCCGGATCGAAACCTCTGCACGGGAGCAACTGAAGCAGGCTCAGGGAACTCTCGAAAGTGTGTCTGAGGTGCGCCTGACCGATGTTCAACAGGCGGAAGCCCAGGTTGAGCTCCAGGAGGCTAACTTGCAACGCGCCCAGGCAGAACTGGATAATACAACTGTGCGATCGCCGATCACAGGCCGGGTACTTAAGATCTATGCCAAGACTGGAGAAATTGTTGGCAATGATGGAGTTGCTGAAATGGGCCGTACAGCCCGCATGTACGCAGTGGCTGAAGTCAATAAGGAGTTTATCAGTCGGGTTCAATTAGGTCAGAAAGCACTGGTCAGCAGCACTGCTTTTCCCAAAGGAGTCTCCGGTCGGGTGAAGCAAATTGCCTCCAAGGTGGGTAAGAATAACGTTGTTAATACTGACCCAGCCGCCGATCGAGATTTGCGGGTTGTGGAAGTCAAAATTGCTCTGGACGACAGCAGCCAGATTGCCAACCTGACCAACCTTGAGGTCACTGTAAAAATCTTCCCTGACAAATCGCCATGATTCTCTCCATTCCCCTCGCATGGCTACAACTGAAGCGTGAACGGGTCCGCCTGCTGGTGGCTCTGGCTGGTATCAGCTTCGCCGTGATTCTGATGTTTATGCAACTAGGATTCCGGGACGCCCTATTTGACAGTGCTGTCCGGTTTCACCAGAGCCTGGAAGGAGATATTTTCCTGATCAATCCTAAATCTACTGCCCTGATTGCGATGGCCAGATTTCCAGAGGAGCGGTTGTATCAGGCTAGAGGCTTCGATGGAGTCGAAACTGGTAGCCCTATTTACCTGGATTTTGGACTATGGCGCAACCCAGAGCAGAAGGAGCGCAAAACCCGTGGCATTCTGGTAATTGGGTTCGACCCCAGCCAGCAGATTTTTAATTATGCCCAACTGACGAAAAATCCCAAAAATCCTAGCCCCACAGAGATTGAACAAGTGAGGCAAGGATTTGATCGAATTAATCTCCAGGATGTCGTCCTGTTCGATCGAGACTCCAGGGCAGAGTTTGGTAGAATTGCCTGCGCCTATGAACTTTATGCAAAAGGGCAGGGGGAACCCATTACCTCCGAAAACCTGTTAAAAACCTGCAAGGTCAAGGAAGAAGCTGAACTAATCCGGTTGAAAACAGAATTCTTCGGATCTGGCCCTTTACAACCCTTAATGACTGAAGTGTCCGATCGGCGCATCACTGTGGGGGGGCTGATTACCCTGGGAGCTTCCTTCGGAGCGGATGGCAACATGATCACCAGTGACCTCAACTTTCTGCGGATCTTCAGTAGTCGTCCTAAAGGTAGCATTGACGTAGGCTTGATTAAGGTCCAGCCAGGAAAAACTGGTTCAGAGGTTTTGAGTCAGATGCGGCCTCCCACTGAGGCGATCGAGAAAAGCCCGCTCCGCCCGCTCAAACAAATGATTGCCCGCTTCGGTGGCCCCCCGGTACCGGAACCTAAAGTCTGCTTTGCAGGGGCCTCCCCGGAAGACAAACAAAACTGGCCCCGTTGCCTCTGTCCCCTGGTGAGCACGGCTGCTACCAACAATCTCTCCCCATTACCCAAAGATGTTTGTGTTTTGTCCAAGGCTGAGTTTGTTGCTTTCGAACAGTACTACTGGCAGACCAGTACTACGATCGGGTTTATCTTTGCCTTTGGCACCGTCATGGGCTTTGTCGTCGGCACCATCATTGTCTACCAGATTCTTTACACCGATGTCACCGATCACCTGGCCGAATACGCAACCCTCAAAGCCATGGGCTACAAAAACTCCTATTTACTATCGGTGGTATTCCAGGAAGCTCTAATCCTGGCTATCCTGGGCTTTATCCCTGGTGTCACCGCCTCAATCTTTCTTTACAATACAATTAATTCAGCGACCAACCTCCCGGTTGCCATGACCCCTGGACGGGCTCTTCTGGTGTTCAGTCTGGCGATCGTCATGTGCTGCATCTCCGGAACAATTGCAGTTCGGAAGGTTCAATCTGCTGATCCTGCCGAGATTTTCTAACCTCAACTATGCCTGAACCCATTATTGCTATTAACCGCGTTAACCATTACTACGGGAGTGGCTACCTCAGAAAACAAATCCTGTTTGAAGTGTGTGCGGAGATCCAGGCCGGGGAAATTGTCATCATGACGGGTCCTTCTGGCTCTGGAAAGACCACCCTGCTTACCCTAATTGGGGCATTACGCTCCACTCAGGAGGGAAGTATGCGGGTTCTGGGTCAGGAACTTCATGGGGCCTCCAAGGAAAAACTGGTCAAGGTTCGACGGGACATTGGCTACATTTTCCAGGCCCATAATCTTCTGAATTCCCTGACAGCCCGCCAGAATATCATGATGTCTCTGGAACTACATAATGACCTGTCAGAACAATCGATCCGCCGTCGAGCAGCAGCCATCATGGAGGCTGTGGGGTTGGGTGATCACATTGACTACTACCCAGAACAATTGTCCGGTGGGCAGAAGCAACGGGTGGCGATCGCCCGGGCGCTGGTGAGCGAACCCAAGATCGTTCTGGCAGATGAACCGACTGCAGCCCTAGACAGAAAGTCTGGTCGTGATGTCGTAGAAATCATGCAGCGTCTGGCCAAACAACAGGGCTCCGCGATCGTCCTAGTGACCCACGATAACCGCATCCTGGATGTGGCCGATCGGATCATCCACATGGAGGATGGCCACCTCTCCTCCCTCTCCCCTGTCCCAACATGATGGACGTGTAGAAACGGGATTAATCCCGTTTCTACACGTCCATCATGTCAAACAAAACGGTGGTCATGTAATGTTCGGCCCACTCTGACCCAAAGGCTCTCTCTAAAACTCGCCGGGTTTTGTCATTCTGCTGTTGCTGGGTACAGTAATGACGCTGGCCTGCTAGCACCTCTGTCATTTTCTCGGAAGCCACGGGTTGAGCCACGATCGCCTGTTGACAGTGAATCTCCAGAAAACTGCTGACTTGATTCAAGAACGCCTCTTCCTCCGCTTGACTACCCAATCGGATAAACAGGCAAAACTCTGAAAAGATATCTCCCCAATCTGGAAGGTCCCGAGGATGAGAGAAAGCTACCTGGGGCAGGGCCGCCAGAGCCGTATGGTAGCTGGCTGGAAGAGCCCGATCGCCGCTGACTGGAGAGAGGTCTGCGATCGCGGCACCAATTTGCCCTCTACTACCGACCAGATCTGTACCAAACATGGGTAAGGCATAGTCTGGGCGAGGAAACATGACGCAGTGCAGAATATCCAGAGTCGTACCGACCCTGGCCAATTCCAGGTGAAGTTTGCGAAATTGAGGGGTTTGATAGCAGCGGTTCTCGATCGTTAGTTTTTCCCCTTCTAGACGCCCTTCCACATAGCCCAACTCGGCTGGCAACACATAGGGAGACAGATCTAGATATTGCTGCCAGGTTGCCTCAATACAATCTGCCATGCGGCGAATCAAGGGATGTTGCTGTTCTCGAATCGAGGACACTGAAGGAACTGACATGTCGTTTCTGTGCTGCAGATTACTAGACTTACGATATCAGGTTGTCTTACGCTTATCTCGATTCTGGCCCATGAGGAAACCCATAGATCGAGACAGATTTTCAGAGTTTCCCGAAATTATCTTTGCTGTCATGAAGATATGGCCTATGTCCTCCATGCCCCTGATTCTTAAGAGAAGTTAGGATACATCTGGATGAAAGTCTCCCCTATCCCTCCTCGCAAAATGACAAATCCGATCTTAAGCAATCGCTATGAGATCCAGCAGCAGATGGGGCAGAAAGCTGATCGCCGCACTTTGCTGGCTCGCAACCTCCAGACCCAATCCCTAGTCGTTATCAAACTACTGTCTTTCGAGCAGGATATGGAGCGGGATGAGCTTAAACTATTTGAGCGTCAGATTGAAACTCTAAAAACCTTATCCCATCCAGGGATTCCTGCTTATATCGATCACTTTGAGGTCAATCTCCGCAGAGGCAAAGGACTAGCCCTCGTAGAGGCCTATATTCCAGGGCGATCTCTGGAAAGTTACTTGCAATCCGGTCAGATGTTGAACGAAGCTGAAGTCCGGCAACTGGCCCAGGGCTTGCTCACTATCCTGATCTATCTCCACAGTCAAAATCCTCCTGTCATTCATCGGGATATTAAACCCAGCAACATTCTGCTGGCCGATCGCCCCCAGGAGAACAGTAGCTCCATTTACCTGATTGACTTTGGTTCTGTGCAAAACTACGCCAGTCGGGATCAGAACTCCTTTACTGTTGTTGGGACCTATGGCTACATGCCACCCGAGCAATTTGGCGGACGAACCGTTGTATCCTCTGACCTGTATAGCCTGGGGATGACCTTGATTGCCTTACTTACAGGTACCCACCCCTCCAGCATGCCTCAACCAGATTATCTGGCTCAACTGGAACGAAACAGAACCCTCAGCATTGATCTGTATAACTGGCTGAAATGGTTGACAGCCATGGATTTAAGTCGTCGCCCTACATCTGCTCAGCAAGCATTGCAAGGTCTGCAAAAGGGTTTACAGCAACCCGTCCCAATCCAGAAGCCCGTCCAGAGCAAGATTACTTTAGAGCAAGGGACAGACTACATCGAAATCCAGATTCCCAGCCGCATGGGACAAACAAAACTTCGAATTGATTCGAAACAGGTCGTTCTGACAAATCAAATTCTAGGGATGAGGTTGAACCGATCTCAAGTGGGCGATCGTCGGCACATCAGCCGCGTCGAATATGGGCGATCGAATCCAGCCGAGACAACAGAAAGTAGACCCCATTTAATCCTATGGGTAGCGGGTCAAGCGTACGAGCTCGGCCAAGACCAATCTATGAGCAGCACTGAGGCTGAATGGCTGGCTTATGCTCTGAGCAACTGGTTGCAGCTCCCCCTCACCATCAACTAACTCCTTTGGAACTCAGGCAAACTTGAAAATTGCAGCATTTGTGAAATTCCAGTGTTGCCCTGGAGGTCCTATGTGTAGTGTTGGTGAATCAGGCTAGTTGTAGTGATCTTTATCACCAGGGTCAGCCATAACATAACAGAATATCGGAATAGGTTTCAAAGTTGTTAGTGACTCAATGAATGGAATTATAAGGTTTTTCATCTGAGGACATCTGCAGAACTTCAGCATTTTGTCAGCTTGTACTGAGTTCCTAAAGTGTTCGAAGCTCCAAGATAGGGGTGAAGAGATAGGGGTGAAGAGATAGGGGTGAAGAGATAGGGGTGAAGAGAGCTTCCCCCTGAGCTGGAGGAGGAACCTTATAGACTCCCATCACTCTCCTTCGAAAGAGTTGCTGTAATCCCTTGCATCTAGTTCAAAGATGGGTTCCATCAGTTACTGACAGCCAATTGAGCCTTTTTGACTGTGTGTTCCCTTGATTCCTGATGGTTGGACAGAAATATGTTGAGTACTTCTGAGACAGGTAATCTGCCTAGTACCAGGTTTTCTCCGTCAACCAAACAGACTTCCCAGAAAATCCTGGAAGGCCGCTATCAACTCCTACAGCGCCTTGCTCGCAGATTACGCCGACAAACTTTCCTGGCCCGCGATTTACAAACCCAGGCCCTAGTTGTCATTAAGGTTCTCTCCTTTAATGGGGAGTTGCACTGGAACGAATTACAGGCATTCGAGCAGGAAGCTACGACATTGCAAAGGCTATCCCATCCAGCGATTCCCAGATATCAGGACCACTTTGAAGTCCAACTGCGTCACGGCGATCGGGGGCTGGCGATCGTTCAAGATTACGTCGCAGGTCCATCTTTGCAACACTTTGTAGATGCAGGCCGGATTTTCACTGAAGCAGAAGCCAAGCAAATTGCTCGATCAATCCTGAAAATTTTGACCTATCTTCATGCTCTGGATGCACCCATTATTCACCGGGATATCACACCAGACAATATTTTAATGACGGAACCTGCCAAAGATCAGGGTACCATCGGTCAACTGTACTTGATTGATTTTGGTTCAGTTGAGGTTTATGCCCACGATGAGAGTAGCTCTTCAGCATCCACATTAGGCACCTATGGGTTTATGCCACCGGAACAGTTCAGCGGTCGGGTGCTTGCGGCTTCCGATCTCTACAGCTTAGGGATGACTTTAATTACCCTACTCACAGGCAGCCATCCCTCCAAACTTCCCCATAAAAACCTAAGCACCCGGTTCGAAGAAGTAGCCATCCTGAGTCCGGCCTTCACAGATTGGCTGAAATGGATGACCGAACCCCTGGTTGAGCACCGACCTGTCTCTGCATTGGCAGCCCTGGAAGCTCTGGAATCTGGGCAGCAACGTCAACTCAAACCCAAAGTGATTCATCCCAGACCCCAAGGAAGCAACCTTGTTCTCCACAAGAGTCCTGCTTGCCTGGAAGTGATGGTTCCGCCCGCTGGCTTCACCCCCATCGTCAAGATTTTTGCCCTGGCGACTGGAGGCCTGTTGCTCCTCTGTTCACTCTGGACCCTGCTGGCCCTGAATCAATCGATCGGTATCAAATTGTTGGCTCTCTCCTTAGGTCTACCGGTTTGGGCGATCGGCCTGGGTCTGTTACCCATCCTGCTATTCATGACGATGGGCAGAACCCGTTTGCGCCTGAACCAGGATCAGATCTCCCTGGTCTACGAGATATTCCGTTTCAAGATAAATCGTCCTCCTGCCGCTCCCATGGCCCACATCAGTGGCATTCGACTGATTCAGCCTGGTCATGGCAACGAAACCAAAAAACCCACTCGACTGGTGATTCAGGCTCGTAATCGACGATACGAACTGGGCAGTAATCCCCTTTTCAATCTGGTTTCTCACCTAAGGTTGACCAATAACCCCAGCGGGTTCTCAACCCTGACCAATCCGGAACTGGAGTGGCTGGCCCATGAACTGAGCAATTGGTTAGGTCTCCCCATCTCCCATATCTAACCCTCTACGACCTCCGCAGCTCGGCAGTTCGATTCCGATGTGGAATTTCTCCCAATCCCCCTGTATCCCTAATTGCCATCTCCCCAGCACTGGGGGAAACTGGGACAAGCTGTAAAAAGTAACACAGGTCATCCTATGACAGGCCAGGTACTGGGTGAACGCTACGAAATCCTGCAGCAACTGGGCAAAAAGGCCGGACGGAAAACCTATTTGAGCCGTGACCAAGTCACTCAAGAACTAGTTGTCATTAAGCTCCTGGCATTCAACAACGATTTTGAGTGGGATGATCTGAAGCTATTTGAACGAGAAGCAGAAACACTGCAATCTCTCTCCCATCCAGCTATTCCTCGCTACCTCAACCACTTTGAATTGCAATCCGAAGGCAACCAGGGATTTGCCCTGGTTCAGAGCTACATTGATGCCCGATCGCTGGAAGAACAACTGAAAGCAGGTCGGGTCTTCAACGAAACAGATGTTTGCCAAATTGCCAAAGCGTTACTGGAAATTCTGATTTATCTACATGGTCAAAATCCTCCCGTCATTCACCGGGATATTAAACCCAGCAATATCCTCCTCACAAATCGATCGGGTAACAGTGTTGGGGAAGTCTACCTGGTAGATTTCGGCTCTGTTCAGACCCTGGCCGCGAAGGAAGGAGGAACTATCACCATCGTCGGTACCTATGGCTATATGCCACCGGAGCAATTTGGGGGCCGAACTGTACCAGCCTCTGATCTGTACAGTCTGGGAGCCACTCTGATTTATCTAGTGACCGGGCTTCACCCAGCTGATTTGCCCCAGGCCGATATGCGAATTCAATTTGAACAGGCTGCAAACCTAAACCCGAACCTCACAACCTGGCTGCAGCAGATGACCGAGCCAAGCCTGAATCGTCGGCTAGCCAACGCTCAGGATGCACTACAGGCCCTGGAGCACCCTCAACTCAATCGAGGGTATTTGAAAGGAGATACCCTGCATCCAGTCCGTCAACAACCGATCGGCAGCAAAGTTGTCCTGACCGAGGAGGGTAACCGTCTCCATATTGTGATTCCTCCAGAGGGACTGAGATGGCAGGTTCTGTTACTCCTATCCATTAGCCTGGTCTGGGATGCATTAATTGTCATCAGTCTGCCCTCTGTTGTTCCTTTTTTCTTACAGGTCTTAACTGAACTCTCTCTGTTTGGGCTACTGATGATCCTGTTCTTCTGGGGAACGGGTACTTTTCTCCTGATCAAAGTTCTCTTCCGGTTGTTTGGCCGAGTTCATCTTCAATTAGACTCGTTTCATTTGCAATTGACCTGTGAATTGTTCGGCTTCAAATTTCGCTATGCAAATTTGCCCCGATCGATCATCTGTAAACTTTTACATAGCCGATATCATCTCAGGCCTGCCCGCAATACTGAAGTCTCGGCAGGAAATTACATCCGGGAAAGAGACCGGATTATTATCTGGGGGGGCACTAGGAGTTATGAGTTTTGCAGCGAATCTGTCCTGACAGAGCCGGAACTGGACTGGCTGGCCTATAAGTTGAGTGAAGCTTTGGGGTTACCAGTTGCTAAAGATTAGAGGCAGCCCATAACCTTCAACGGTAGGATGGGAATAGGTCATATTGGCTACTTCCAACAGGTCGGCGGGTACATTTAACCCTGTCCCACCTGTGGCAGGTAGTTTGGAATTGCGGGCCTGGACACAGGAGCAGAAAATGGCTTCAGAATCTCGACCGGGAGATTTTTCTTGGCCTCTATGGCCCATCCTCCCAATTTATCCCTACAGTAGACGACGGACTCTACGACGGGAAATCATAAAAGATAGCATCTGGACTTTTGAGCAACTCCAGGGAATCTTTTATGTGGTTGTGCCCATTCGCATGACCATCGTAAAATTGGCTACCGGAGGACTACTCGTCTACGCCCCTGTAGCCCCCACCCGTGAATGCCTGCGACTGGTGCAGGAACTGACTACCCTCCATGGGGACATCCGATATATCCTGCTACCCACTGTTTCGGGTTTGGAGCATAAGGTTTTTGTCGGTCCTTTCGCTCGACATTTTCCCCAGGCTCAGGTTTTTGTGGCTCCCCATCAATGGAGTTTTCCCTTCAACCTGCCCTTGAGCTGGCTGGGATTCCCTAGCAGACGAACCCAAATCCTGCCAGAGGAGAGTAATAAAGCTCCCTTTGCTGATGAGTTTGACTACGAAATCCTCACCATTAATCTGGGCGGGAGAACCTTTGGGGAAGTAGCCCTGTGTCATCGCCGCTCGGGCACCCTGCTGATCACAGACTCAGTCCTGTCTGTGCCAGAGGAACCGCTGGAGATTAACCAGTGGGATCCCTATCCCTTACTCTTTCATGCCAGAGATCAGGGGTCTGAACTCGTGGAAGACACCCCGGTCAATCGCCGCAAAGGATGGCAACGCATCAGCTTATTTGCCCTCTACTTTCGCCCCAGCACTCTGGAGGTGATGAAACTGGGGCAAGCTTTTCGCGATGCGTCTCAACAAGCCCCAGACCGTTCTCGCAAAGCTTACTTCGGCATCTATCCCTTCAAATGGAGACAAGACTGGCAGCGATCGTTTGCAGTTCTGCACAGTCAGGGACAACTGCTAGTAGCCCCCATCCTGCAAACCTTAATCCTGAACCGGGGGCCTAAGGAAAGTATTGAGTGGGCCGATCGTATTGCACGATGGAATTTTGAACGGATCATTCCCTGCCACTTTGCTGCACCTATTGATGCCGGTCCTTACCAGTTTCGACAGGCTTTTACATTTCTGGAAAAGTCTCTTTCTCCAGCCAGTTTACTGGAGAAGAAACATCAGTTTTTACCTGAGGAGGATTTCGCATTACTGAAGGAACTGGACGAAACCCTGATCCGCAGGGGGATTACCCCATTGCCCAAAGAGCTCAGATGAAAGTCCATCAGAAAACAGAAACCCAGTTTTTGCTTTCTGATGGACTGTCAGATCGCTGGTTTAATCACCTAAACTCTGGCGTCTTCTTTTACGAGTTTGTCCCAACCCAGATCTTTGAGGTTGTTGTTCCGGCGCAACGGACGGGTCACCAGCTCCAGAATATCGCGAGCGTTAGTAAAGCCATGGATCTGAGCAAAGGTAAATTCCACAGACCACTTGGTGTTAATGCCACGGGCTTCTAGTGGGTTGGCATGGGCCATACCCGTGATCACTAGATCCACACTCAAATCTTTGATCCGCTGCAGTTGGTTGTAGTTGTCGGGCTTCTCCACAATTCTGGGCAGGGGGACACCCATTTCCTGGCAGGTCTTTTCCAGTAACTCCAGTTCCGCTGCCTGATAGCGCTTATCCATGTAAGGAATACCGATTTCTGGACAAATCATGCCACAGCGGATCAGAAAACGGGCCAGGGAAATTTCCAGGAGATTGTCTCCCATGAAAAAGATGGACTTCCCCCGAATCAGCTTGACATAGTCTTCCAGACTCTCCCAGATTTGAGCCTCCCGTTCAGCCAACCCCTTAGGTTCGATGTTGAACACCGAACAGATCTTCTCAATCCAGGCTCTTGTTCCATCAGGGCCGATCGGGAAAGGAGCCCCAATTAGCTTACATTTGCGTCGCCGCATCAGGGTCGTGGCCGTGCGACTGAGAAAAGGATTAATCCCAGACACATAGTAGCCTTCCTCCAGAACGGGGAGTTCTGTATAGCGCTTTGAGGGCAACCAACCCGAAACTTTGATGCCCTGCTTTTTCAGCTCCAGGGTTAGCTGGGTAACCACGGGATCGGGCAAGGAGCCAAACAGAACCAGTGGTGGATGGTCCACATATTCAGCTTCTTCCGCTTTGACCTCTTCCTGTTTCCGGCCAAAGTTCAGGAGTTTTTTAATCGCATTGCGCTCATCCTTTTCAGAATCAGCCACTGGAGCCTTATCAGGACAACGCTGGGCCATAGCAGCCAGTACTGTGTCTTCACCCTGGGTAAAGGCATAGTCCAAACCATTAGCACGGGCTACCACAATGGGGATCCCAATTTCAGCCTCTAGTTTGGGAGCCATGCCCTCCATATCCATTTTGATAATCTCGGTCGTGCAGGTGCCAATCCAGACAATTACGCTGGGGTTGCGATCGCGCTTAATCTGCAAACAAAGCCGTTTTAACTCTTCATAGTCATTCAGCTGAGCCGAGATATCGCCTTCCTCCAGCTCGGCCATCGCATAACGGGGTTCCGCAAAAATCATCACCCCCATTGCATTCTGCAGGAAATAGCCACAGGTTTTAGTGCCCACAACCAGAAAGAAACTGTCCTCAATCTTCTGGTACAACCAGGCCACACAACTGATCGGGCAGAAAGTATGGTAATTCCCAGTTTCGCACTCAAACTGCAGGGCTTGAGGTTGGGTATCAGCAAGGGTCATAACTTAAGCTTTCCTCTCAGATTTCAAGTCAGGATTTTCAGATGTGCTTTCAAATTCAGGACGAGAGCCTCGACAGGTTTCATCTATTTCCGTTAGCTTTTGCGACGTCTGGGAAACGGGTAATTCCAGAGCCTCTGAGCCGTTTGGCAGCATCCTCACCATGGCAGCCTCTGCCGTTTGACTCGATCCCAAAGTCTTCAATTCATCCTCCGGGTTAAAGTTCAACCCTAGGGCGGTGATAATGCGATCGGGATCATTATTCAACTCCACAACCAGCGGTAATAGCTGGGTCAGACGAGGCTCCAGAACCGATAGGGTTGCCAGAATAAAGCCAGAGGAGGGACGACGACGCCCATTGTAACTGCCCCAAATCTTCAAACGCACAAGCCAAGAACGGTTATCTCGGTAATAACTCAGCCACTTATTTTTCAGAGACTGGCGCAGTTGTTCAACACTCACAGGAAGTTCTAAAAGATGGAAGGACTCAGCCCTAGTTAACAATCAGGTTCTAGGGCCGAGCGTATTCTCCCAGATTTAAACCATCATCAGATCGAGTTCAGCTTCAGTCTTCACGGGAGGGGCGACAGGATTGAGATAAAAATCAGATAGTAAAGAAAACAGTTCCCGATCGGGGGAGTCATTCGGCACAACCCCCTCTGGCTGAGACAAGATCTGGTCTGCAATATTGAGGTAATAATCACAGACATAATCCAGAGCAGGCTCAGTTTCCGCCATCTCAAACAAGGTCTTACCTTTAACACGAGACACCCGAATGTCTTCAATTAGAGGTAAGACTTCCAGGACAGGCATGGGCACTGAATCCACATACTTATCAATTAGATCACGCTTGGAAGTCCGATTCCCAATCAAACCCGCCAGACGCAGAGGATGGGTCCGGGCCTTCTCCCGCACGGATGCAGCGATCCGGTTAGCTGCGAACAATGCATCAAACCCATTGTCTGTAACAATCAGGCAGTAATCTGCATAGTTCAGAGGAGCCGCAAAGCCACCGCAAACCACATCACCCAAAACATCAAACAGAATCACGTCATACTCATCGAACGCATTCAATTCTTTGAGCAGTTTCACGGTTTCACCCACAACATAGCCACCGCAGCCAGCACCCGCTGGAGGGCCACCCGCTTCCACACAATCTACGCCTCCGTAGCCTTTATAAATAACGTCCTCAGGCCAAACATCCTCGTAGTGATAGTCCTTGGACTGCAAAGTGTCAATAATTGTGGGAATCAAAAACCCAGTCAAGGTGAAGGTGCTGTCATGCTTGGGATCACAGCCAATTTGCAAAACCTTCTTACCCCGCCTTGCCAGTGCAACTGAAATATTGCAGCTAGTTGTTGACTTGCCAATGCCGCCTTTTCCGTAAACTGCAAGTTTCACGCCAGTTTCTCCTATAGCTTGCTGTCAAAACCTTTCCGAGTCCTGCCCCCTGTTCAAATCACCGAGGACATTCCCTGTGTTGTTGAATGAATTATGGGCGAACTTAGTTTGAAAAGAAAGAGGTTGTAAAAGTCATTTAATATCTAATTTGATTCAGAAAATCTTAATTAGATGTAAATTTAATTAGAATGACTCAGAATGACTCTCAATCTAATAAAAACCCAAAAATAGGATTTTATCTCTCTTTATCTATAAAAATAAGAACAAAAACAAAATAGACAGTTGACAGCTTCTCCCCAGTAAAACCTAGAGTCCTGCCAATGCTTTCTCCTTATCTTTGGAGCCAATGGGCAGGCTGGAACCAGTAAACCAGAGGTTCCTATCTGTTGGATCCCGACGTCAAAGGGGTTCTTATAAAGCTCATGAGCAGAGTTCAGGGATTTTTATTAAGAATGTCAACTTTTCATCGGCAAATCAGATATCTGGCACTTAGGAAACCGGTGCCACCGGTTATCCCAAGACTGGGGATTCATACTCAAGTCCCCAAAGGTCTCAGTAATTAACGGTCTACCAAACCTGAATTTCAGAAAAACTCAAAAAGAAAGGGGCGATAATATCGCCCCTCGTCTGTCAACCCATCAAACTTGTTTAGGTTCAAAACTAAACCAACTGTTGCATCTCCTGTTCCAGTAGATTAATTAGATTGCGATCGCCACTGGCCATGGCAATCTGCAAGCGACGCTCTAATCTCCGTTGCAAGTTAGACTGATGCGTCGTAGCCCAGTCAGTCGGAGGACTCCGGCGAATTGCAGCAGTAGCCAGTGTGGGACCTTCTTGTGAACGCTTCGAGCCTGGAGTCGTTCGGCTCAATGCAGCAGTTTTCAACGGAAAAGTCGGAGAAAAATGTCTGGGACTCTGAAGATCACAGTTCCGACTTCTCTGGGTAAGCACAACTTCCCCCTCGCCATTGACCACGGGACAGGCATCAAGGGAAAAACCAAACTTCTGGCTTATGCTGTAACGAGAGAATTGCATCTTAATTTTTTCTCCTGATTTCGACCTATAAAAATTGAATCTCTATATTTCCCGAAAGAAGATAATAGAGCAATAAAAAATTCTGTATCCTTTGTAACTATTTTATCGAAAAATCATCGTTTCTGTAATTTGAAAAGAAAATGCAACAAAATTTCAGGTTTCTCCTTAAAGTTCACGGTTACCCAATTTTCGATCGAGCAAACAAAAAAACAGGGGAGAGGCTCCCCTGTTTTTTATAAACCCATGCTTAATTCCCATACCAGATCTTAGCTGGAAGAGGCTGCAAGCTCTGCCAACTGCTCCTGCTGATCTTGGCTGATACAAGCTTGAATTAAAAGCTCAATATCTCCTTCCAAAATAGGGACTAGGGTGAAGTTCTGCCCCAAACGATGATCCGTGACTCGATTATCTTTGTAGTTGTAGGTCCGAATTTTCTCAGACCGTGACCCCGTACCCACCTGAGAGCGGCGCATGGAGGTCACTGCTTCCTGCTGTTCCCTTAACTTAATCTCATACAACTTGGCTCGGAGAATCTGCATCGCTCGTTCTCGGTTCTGCAGTTGGGATCGCTCTTCTGTACAAAAGACGCGAATTCCGGTCGGCTTATGAAACAGGTCAACCGCTGTTTCTACTTTGTTGACGTTTTGACCACCCGCACCGCCCGATCGAGCCGTAGTCATCTCAATTTCTTTGGGATCGATATGGACTTCCACATCATCGACCTCTGGCATCACGGCCACCGTAGCCGTAGATGTATGAACCCGGCCTGAAGCTTCTGTTAGGGGCACACGTTGGACCCGATGAACACCAGCTTCATACTTTAATTTGCTGTAAACTTGATCACCCTTAATCTCCAGAATGGCTTCCTTAAAGCCACCCATATCAGCTAGAGATTCACTGAGCAAACTAACTCGCCAACCCTGCCCTTCCGCATAGCGCGAGTACAAACGGACGAGATCACCAGCCCAAATACTGGCTTCATCTCCCCCCGTTCCAGCCCGAATTTCCAACATGATATTCTTATCATCGTTGGGATCACGAGGCAGTAAAAGAATCTTGAGGCGGACCTCCAAATCTTGTAATTTTTGGTCGAGTTCTTCAACTTCCAGAGCCGCCATCTGCTGCAACTCTGGATCACTACCCGCTTCCTTCAGCACCTGCCGCGCACCGGCCAACTCCTCATGGGTTTGCTTCCAGACCTCGTAGGTGTTCGCCACTTCCTCCAAAGCTGCTCTTGCTTTAGCAACCCGCAAAGACTCAGTCGGATTACTAATCGTATCCGGGTCGGCCAGACGGCGAGTTAATTCAGCAAAAGTCTGTTCAACAGAATTGAGCTTTTCCAGAAGGTAAGTTTCAGCCATACGAAATCTCGACAGTACAAGAAGGTGATATCAAGCCAGGGAAAACCTAGATGCCCCAAACATCCCTGTCTGAGAACCCTACAGGTCACGATCGTAGACAAGCAAATTGGACAACCTACTTCTTCTTATTCTGCCCCTGACCTTCAGATTCTTGAGCTTTCTGGGATTGCCCACTCTCCATCATGCCGTACTTCCGCAAGAACCGTTCAACACGACCTTCGGTGTCAATAATCTTCTGGGTTCCAGTAAAGAAAGGATGATTACCAGACCATACATCAACATCCAGCCGTTCTTTCGTTGAACCAACTGTCATCACAACTTCCCCGTTGCAATAGACCTTAGCTTCGGGATACCACTTAGGGTGAATATTAGGTTTTGCCATCAGGAACTCCTTTGATAGACCAACAGTGAATAACCAATAACAGGAAATAAATGTTCCTAGCGTTTAGAGTATTGAGGAGCCTTACGAGCTTTGCGGAGACCATACTTCCGACGCTCCTTAGCTCTGGGGTCACGGGTCAGATAGCCTTCTACCTTGAGTGGCTTGCGATTTTCCGGATCAAGCTGGCAAAGAGCACGAGCTACACCAAGGCGAATCGAGTCAGCCTGACCTGTTAAACCACCTCCATCCGCATTCACCAGCACATCATACTCACTCTCTAGCCCTAAGGTTTCAAGGGGTGCCTTGACTGCTGCAATGTATGTTTGATTGAACTGGAGATAGAGATCGCCAGGCTTGCCATTGATGATAATCTGCCCACTGCCTGGGACGAGCCGTACTCTGGCCACTGCTGACTTGCGACGACCTGTACCCAAGTAGGCCACTTGTGTGGGTTGCTCTGTTGCTTGCATTAGCTTTTCCCTCCTGGGATTGTCTGAACTTCTAGAACTTTAGGCTTTTGGGCCTGATGAGGATGATCAGGCCCAGTGTAAACTTTCAACTTAGTAAACAACTGCCGACCCAATGTGTTTTTGGGTAACATTCCCCGCACAGCATGTTCAATAATCCGCTCCGGGATCCGGGCCTGAAGTTTAGCAAAGGTTTCTACCTTCATCCCACCCGGCCTTCCAGAGTGCCTGCGATAGAGCTTTTGGGTCCGTTTCTTACCCGTTACTGCAATCTTTTCCGCATTCACAACAATAACAAAATCACCGGTGTCCAGATGGGGAGTATAGATGGGCTTATTCTTACCCCTCAGAACCATCGCAACCTGGCTAGCCAGACGACCCAGCCGCTGATCTGTCGCATCAACGACATACCAGTTACGCTCTAAAGACTCTTGAGGAGGGAGGTAGGTTTTGTTCATGGCAATCAACTTATCTCATCAGGAAAAGAATTAAATCTGGGAGAAGTCAAAACTGAGCGATTATCTAGAGCAGATTTAGGACTTCAAACTACTGTTGCTCTGGGCTGCAAACCACATTTCTGAAAACTGGCAAAGGAGAACCAAAAAGGAACTTCGGTTGTGCATCGTACCAAATCTCAGGCGGGAAGGGGCACTCAGGATATCCAACTCGTAAGAGGCAAAGGCCATGAGCAGGTGCAGCATATTTCACCTCATCACGCCCCCCCTCCTGCCAGAGTTGTGTGAAGCTCTCGGGCGATCGCACCCCTCGCCCTACCTGCACTAATAATCCTACCAACAGGCGCATCATCCCGTACAAGAAGCCATTCGCTTGCACTTCAATACAAACAAACGGTCCCTGACGGACACAATCCGCAGCCTGCACGTCTACCCAAGAATGGGATCGCCCTGAACGGGTACGATGAAAGGAAGTTAAATGGTGCCGCCCCAATAATGGCGTCAGAGCAGCCTGCATCAGCGACTCTTCCAAGGGAGTGTAGTAGTAGTGCCAGCTTAAAGACTGAACAAAAATATTAGGTGTGGGATCGGTGTAAATCGTATAACGATACCGTCGCCAGATGGCTGAAAAGCGTGCATGCCAGTTTGACTTTACAGATGCCGAAGCTCTAACCAGGACATCTTTTGAGAGCCGACTATTCAGGATATCCGCCCATCGATGGGGCGGAACTCTCAATGGAGCATCAAAATGAACAACTTGAGCAGCCGCATGAACACCGGCATCTGTTCGACCTGCAGCATGAATCACAACAGGCCGATTCAATACCTCCCCCAATACCGTCTCAATTTCCTCTTGGACCGTTCGCTGGTGCAGTTGCCGTTGCCAGCCATGAAAATGAGTGCCCAGGTATTGAACTACCAGGGCAACTCGTTGGGTCGGTAAGGAGACAGTAGAAAGCACAGGATCAAGTAAGCTCAATAATCGCCATATCAGCATTGTCTCCTCGACGAGAGACTGTTCTCAAAATACGGGTGTAGCCACCTTGACGATCGGCATAACGAGTGCTCGCCTGCTCAAAGAGAGCATGCACAAGCTGCTTGTCATAGAGATAGCCCATCGCTCGACGCCGAGCAGCCAGGGAGCCATCCTTGGCCAGGGTAATCATCCGATCGGCTTCAGAACGAACAGCCTTAGCTCGGACTAGAGTAGTTTTGATGCGACCATTACGAATTAGCTCCGTTGTCAATGCTCTAAGGAGAGCACGACGCTGGTCGGCAGGCTTACCCAGTTGGGGGACATTACAACGGTGACGCATAACTATTTCAGTAGAAAACGGTCAGTACTAAAGATATTGATCAACAATCCAGGGAATCAGCTTCTGGATTTTTCCTGAGGTAGAGTAATACCCAACCTTACCTGCAGAGCTTCAATTACTTCCTCAGCAGATTTCTGCCCAAAATTTTTGATCTCCAGCAAATCTTCCTGGGTATATTCCAACAAGTCAGCCACAGAGTTAATTTGAGCACGCTTTAGGCAGTTATAAGCTCGAACAGAGAGCTGTAACTCCTCAATTGGAATCTGACTCGTTGGATCTACTTCATCAATGATTTCACCGGGCGTGGGCTCGAAGGTAATATCCCTGAGAGGATTAAACAAATCGACCAAAATATTCGCAGCCTGACTCAGGGCTTCCTGAGGAGTCAGACTGCCATTGGTCCAGATCTCCATCGTTAGACGATCCTTCTCCAGAGCACCACCAATGTGGGCGTCATCAACTCGATACTCTACTTTACGAACTGGCATAAAAATCGCATCGATCTGGAGAAAATCGATGGCAGAAGCATCGTCTCTACCCCGATCAATAGCTCGATATCCTCTCCCTTTCTCAATCCGGAACTCCATCTCCAAGGTAGCTCCAGGGGATAGAGTAGCAATATATTGATCAGGATTTACTAGCTCCACATCCGAAGGCAAATCAAAATCAGCAGCCGTCGCTGTAGCAGGACCATGCACGAGCAGACGACCTAACTGAAGCTGAGAAGAGTGACTCTCCAGGACAATTCCCTTCATATTCATCAGAATATCTAGGACATCCTCCCGGACTCCCGGAATTGTTGCGAATTCATGACTGACACCCGCAATACGGACGGCAGTAATAGCTGCGCCTTCAAGATTGGACAGAAGAACACGCCGCAAAGCGTTACCTACAGTAATGCCCTGCCCCCGATCCAGATACTCAATCACAAATTTGCTGCGTTGACCCTGGTCTTTTTCGGTAACTGACTCTACGCATTCAACTTGAAACTGTATCACTGTCAACCTCCTTACCCTCGCTCACGAGAAACTTACTCCTCGCTTTTTTGCCTACATTAAACGCGACGCCGCTTCGGTGGGCGACAACCATTATGAGGAATGGGAGTAACATCTCGAATTAGCGTAATCTCAAGCCCAGCACCCTGCAAGGCTCTGATCGCAGTTTCTCGACCAGCCCCAGGACCACTGACCATGACTTCCACTTGACGCATTCCCTGATCGGCAGCACGGCGAGCAGCATTCTCAGCGGCTGTTTGAGCAGCAAAGGGGGTACCCTTCTTAGCTCCTTTAAAACCACTGGAACCTGCTGATGCCCAGGAAATAACCTCGCCTCCCGTATCAGTAATGGAAACGATCGTGTTGTTGAAGGTGGACTGAATATGAGCCACCCCACTCGGAACATGCCGTTTCTGCTTTCGTGTCGTTGTTTTCTTTGTCGGACGCGCCATACCCTTCTCTCATGATGTGCGTACAAATCGTCAGCAATGCTATTTCTTACTTGGAGCTTTCTTCTTACCGGCTACAGTGCGACGACCACCGCGGCGAGTACGGGCATTTGTGCGAGTGCGCTGCCCCCGAACTGGCAATCCAAGACGATGACGCCGACCCCGATAAGTGCCAATATCCATCAGGCGCTTAATACTGAGGGATTCCAGACGCCTCAAATCCCCTTCCACCTGGAAATTCGTTTCAACCGCTTCCCGCAAAGCCGTTACATCAGCATCAGAAAGGTCCTTAACCCGAGTATCGGGATTTACACCTGTCACTTCTAAGATTTGCTTGGACCGTGTTGGACCAATTCCATAAATGTAGGTCAAGCCAATCTCCACGCGCTTGTCGCGTGGAAGGTCTACCCCGGCAATTCTTGCCACCTAACTTCTCCCCCAATCTTCAGACTAGATATGCATTGAACGAGTGACCAACAGCCATCAAGCATGATCACAACCGAACTCTAACCCTGGCGCTGCTTGTGCTTGGGATTAGAACAGATCACCATAACCCGACCATGCCTACGAATGATGCGACATTTCTCACAGATTTTGCGAACAGAAGCTCGAACTTTCATTACCTTATCACCGGCGCACCATAACAAAATGTTTATTCTATCAGTCCTGCATACAACTTGTCAAGCGTCTTAAAAATCATCCCATTTATTCAGAGATGCGAGCCAGCTCGCTCATATATTTTCTTTGAATAGCGCGCTTCTATAGGATGAATCAACTGTTACTTTTTATTTTTAAGCCGGTAGGTAATCCTACCTTTAGTTAAATCGTAAGGAGTCAACTCAACTTTCACCCGATCTCCAGGAAGAATCTTGATATAGTTACGCCGGATTTTGCCAGAAATGTGGGCAAGTACATTAAAACCATTATCCAGGTCAACACGGAACATCGCATTGGGCAGCGACTCTGTCACCGTACCTTCCATCTCAATCAAATCTTGTTTAGACAACTTATGACTCTCCTAACTCAACAGTTTCAAGATGCTACTCCTTTCAAGGCTCAAACAACAAATCAGACAATAGAGTAGTTACTCAATCCAATTTTTTACCAGGCTAACAAATAGAAGCTCAAACCAGTTTTCTATAGATGAACTAATTTCTTCAGGTCAGCCGCAACTTCATCAGGAGATTGATTACCATCTATAGTTGCCAACTGGTGACGCCCCCGATAAAAGACAATTAGAGGTTCCGTTTGTTCTCGGTAAACGGCTAAACGCCGTCTAATCACATCCTCAGCATCATCTTTCCGCCCCCTAGCCAGAAGTCTGGTAACCAGGACTTCATCAGGAACTTCAAGATAGACTGCATTGTCATAGGATTGGCCCATATCCTCCAAAAGCTGATCCAGGAAATTAGCCTGGGCAACATTGCGAGGAAACCCATCTAGAATCCATCCGGCCTTTGCATCTGGCTGATTCAATCTTTCCCGGATAATTTCCAAAATTAGCTGATCGGGAACCAGTTCTCCTCGATCCATATAAGATTGAGCCTTAAGCCCAAGATGGGTACTCTGGGATACAGCATCTCTTAAAATTTCTCCCGTTGACACTTGAGGAATATTCAAGAGATGAGCAAGAAGTTGGGCCTGCGTTCCTTTGCCTGCACCCGGTGGCCCCAAAAAGATTAACCGTGCCACTACTGTTTCACCATCCCTTCGTAGCGTTGAGAAATAACGTAAGTTTGAACCTGCTTTGCCGTATCGATCGCAACCCCTACAAGAATCAAAAGAGAAGTTGCTCCGAATCCCTGCTGGAAAGTCGTAACACGGGTTGCACCTTCAACAACTGTCGGGATAATCGCCACCAGACCCAGAAAAACGGCACCCAGGAAGGTCAAACGGTTCAAAACTCGTTCAATATACTCAGTTGTTGCCCGACCAGGGCGAATTCCCGGAATACTAGCTCCCATCTTCTTCAGATTTTGAGCCAAATCCACAGGGTTAACAATCAAAGAAGCATAAAAATAGCTAAAGAAGAGAATTAGCAAAAGATACAAGACATAGTAGAACCAGCCATTTGCCGCACCGGGGCTGAGATAATTGGCTACGAATTTAGAAAAAGCCTCATTCTTAATCACCTGAGTCGCCAGAGTGGCTGGAAGGATCAAAACTGCTGAAGCAAAAATAATTGGCATCACACCGCCCTGGTTCAATCGCAGAGGAAGGTAACTGTTCCGCTCCAGATAAGTCTTCCGGCCAACCTGGCGCCGGGCAGAGATAATTGGAATCCGGCGAATACCCTCCTGGACAAATACAATGCCCACAATCATGGCAACGAAGGAAGCCAATAGAATAATCACACCACCTACAATGGCGTTATTTCCCTTCTCAGCATTGATTCGGGCATACTCAATCGTCTGACCTAATGACTTTGGCAAACTAGAGACGATACTCAAAAAGATTAGGAGAGAGGCACCATTACCAATACCTCGCTCTGTCACAAGCTCACCAATCCACATCACAAACATAGAGCCTGCTGTTAGAGCAACAACAATCTCAAACACAAAAGGTAGCCCAGGAACCTCAGCATAAGGTCTAACCCAGAGGGCAATGCCAATGCTTTGAACAATTGCCCAACCTAGAGCGACATAACGAGTAATTTGAGAAATCTTGCGTCTCCCAGCCTCCCCCTCTTCCTTCTGAAGCTTTTCCAGGGCTGGGAGCGCCGCTGTGAGAAGTTGAATAATAATAGAAGCATTAATGTATGGCAGAATACCCAGCGCAAATATACCTAGTGCTGTTAACCCACCACCAGAAAAAATATCTAAAAAACCCAGCACTACATTATTTTGCTGCTGGATAAAAGAATTGAAGCTCTCCCGATTGATGCCAGGAATAGGCAGAAATATACCCAAACGAACTAAAATCAGCATGCCTACGGTCAGCAGAACCCTTCCTCTCAATCCTGCCGCCTGTGCCATTTGCGAAAAAGTTTCCTGAGCGGTCGGAGCTTTTTCCTGCCTATCAGCCATACCATAACCTCACTACTTAAAAGAGGAGTGAAAATGAAATTTTTTCAGCCTTGAAATTTTAGTTTCACCCACTGAACTAGCAGAATAGGCACACAATCGTGCGCCTAAGTGCATTTGCTTAGTGATGATTTCATCATCATTCTATTATCGCTGATCAGGTTACAACCTCGCAGCTACCGCCAGCAGCCTCAATTTTCGATCGTGCACTTTCGGTAAAGCAAGCAGCTTGAACTTTTACAGGACACGTAAGTTCACCATGCCCCAATATCTTTAACGGCCCATCATTGGTTGTAATCAGACCTACCTCCATCAAAGACTCCAGGCTGACCTCCGTATTAGGTGGCAATGAAGCCAACTTCCCAACATTGATGATGGTGTACTCCTGGCGATTCACTTGGGGAAAGTGTTTTAACTTTGGAACGCGGCGATATAAAGGCATTTGGCCGCCTTCAAAACCAGGTCTGGTACTTCGTCCCGATCGGGATTTCTGACCCCGCATACCAAACCCACCACTAGCCCCTTGGCCTGCAGAAATCCCGCGCCCAATACGCCGTTTTCTCCTGCGAGAACCGTCTTGAGGTAAAGCGTCTTGTAATCTCATAGTTATTACCTAGACTGACTATCCGTAAAGATTTTCCACTGGAATGCCCCTTTCTTCTGCTACCTCAGAGAAAGTTCTCAAAGTAGCAAGGGCATTAACTGCCGCTCTGGCATTGTTCAGAGGATTGCCAGAGCCTAACTGTTTAGCCAGAATATTGCGTACGCCAGCCAGTTCCAGTACAGTTCTTACTGCTCCCCCCGCAATTACCCCTGTTCCAGGAGCTGCGGGCCGCATCATCACCTTGGCCCCACCACCACTACTACTGACAGGGTGAGGAATAGAGTTGGCCTTAGTTAGGGGAACATCTACCACATGTTTCCTGCCATCAGCAACGCCCTTTTTCACCGCGCCAATAACATCGCTGGCTTTACCAACTCCAACGCCAACTTGACCTCGTTCATTGCCAACGATGACGATTGCCCGAAAGCTCAGCTTTTTGCCTCCTTTGACAACCTTGGTGACCCGACGGATCTGAACCACTCGTTCCTGCCAGTCTGTCTCCTTTTCACGCGTTCGTTTTTCTTTGCGCCGGTTTGCCATAGTCTATTCCTTATCCCTCAAATCCTGATCAATGGTTTAGAAGTTTAATCCTGACTCACGAGCAGCATCCGCCAGAGCCTGAATGCGACCATGGTACAGATTCCCTCCCCGATCAAAAACGACCTGTTGAATCCCCTTAGCCAGAGATCGTTGGGCAATAAGCTTGCCAACTTCTGCAGAAGCATCACGAGTCCCACCAGAGGCGAGCTTTGATTTCAATTCGGGTTCCAGAGTTGAGGCTGCAGCTAGGGTATGCTGACTCACATCATCGATAATCTGGGCATAAATGTGCTGTTGAGAACGGAAGATAGACAACCGAGGACGTTCTGGAGTGCCGGAAACACTGCGCCGGATACGGCTGTGCCTGCGACGGGTCGATTCCTTACGACTAAGCTTCATAGTTACTTCTTCCCTGACTTACCAGCCTTACGTCTGACAACTTCACCTGCGTAACGGATACCCTTGCCCTTGTACACTTCAGGTGGACGAACGGCACGAATTTTTGCAGCTGTATTCCCAACAATTTCCTTGTCAATGCCACTGATAATGACATTAGTATTGTTCTCAACTGCGACCTGAATTCCTTCAGGAGGCTCGATCTGAACCGGTATACTGTAGCCAACGTTAAGAACAAGATTGCGCCCTTGGACCTGGGCTCGATAGCCAACACCCTGAATTTCAAGACGTCGCTGAAACCCCTGAGACACCCCCTCAACCATATTGGCTACCAGGGTACGGCATAGTCCATGACGCTCTCGAGCAGGCCGGGATTCATCCCGACGCTTCACAACCAACGATGCATCTATCTGCTCAACCAGGACCTCAGCAGGTAAGATGCGGGAAAGTTCACCTTTAGGCCCCTTAACCGAGACGTTCTGACCATCTATCGCAACGGTCACCTTAGCAGGAATAGGAATAACTCTCTTGCCAATTCGAGACATATTTACCTCGAAATCTAAAAATTCAAAACTTTTACCAAATGTAGCAGAGGACCTCACCGCCAACGCCATTACGCCTGGCGTCGCGATCGGTCATAATGCCGCTGGAAGTGGAAATGATAGCAATTCCAATCCCACCGAGCACTTTCGGTAACTCCTTACGGTTGGAGTAAACCCGTAACCCCGGTTTACTGACCCGACGCAAACCTGTAATAATCGGCTGTCGATTTTTCCCCTTATATTTCAGGGAAATTTGCAAACGGCGCTTTACCCCTTCTCCAGTTTCCTGAAAGTCGGTAATAAAACCCTCACTCTTCAGCACTTCGGCAATGCTGTGAGTCAATCTAGTCGCCGGAACCTCAGTGGTTTGATGTCTTGCCAGATTCGCATTGCGAATGCGAGTTAGCATGTCTGCAATAGTGTCGTTAGCGGCCATAGTTCTCTCGACTTACGAAATCACCTCGTTTATTCCCGGAAAGGCATACCCATCTCTTTCAGTAAAGCGCGCCCTTCTTCATCCGCATCGGCAGTTGTGATAATCGAAATATCAAAACCGCGAATCTGATCAATCCCGTCATAATCTATTTCCGGGAAAATTAGCTGCTCTCTGATGCCGAGGGTATAGTTACCGCGACCATCAAAACTCTTAGGACTAATGCCACGAAAATCTCGGATGCGCGGTAAAGCCAGGTTAATCAATCGTTCCAGGAAAGCGTACATGCGGTCAGAACGTAATGTCACCATTACCCCTACAGGCATTCCCTGACGGATCTTGAAGCCAGCGATCGCTTTCTTAGCTCGAGTAACTACTGGCTTTTGACCAGTAATCAAAGCAATTTCATTAATCGATGCTTCCAAGGCCTTAGCATTCTGAGATGCCTCTCCCAAACCACGGTTTACCGTAACTTTGACAAGTTTTGGCACCTGATGGATGTTTGTATACTTGAATTGCTCCATTAATTTTGGAACAATCTTTTCCTGGTAAGTTGTCTTCAGTCCTGCCATAGTTTTTATCCTCTGAATCCCTGGGCTTTGTCAGGGATGAAATTTGACTCCTCAGATTTGAGTTTTGAATTCAAACCTATTTTTTATCGATGACTTCGCCAGTCTTTTTCAACATTCGGACTTTGCGCCCTGTGTCATCAAAGGTGTAGCAAATGCGGCTAGCCACTTTCTGCTTGACAGAATAAAGCATCACCTTAGAGCTATGGATCGGAGCCTCTTGGGTGACAATCTGGCCTGATTCCCCATCCTGCTGGGGCTTAACATGCTTTGTTCGCATATTGACACCCTTAACAATTACCTGGCTCAGCTTGGGAAATGTTCGCAGAATTTCGCCAACCTTGCCCTTGTCCTTACCAGAGATCACCTGAACAGTATCTCCTGTCTTAACATGTAGCCGGTATTGCACCGCCTTATCCTGAGCCTTAACAGCCATCACAGTACCTCCGGAGCCAGAGAAACAATCTTAGTAAAGTTCTTGTCTCGCAGTTCCCGAGCAACAGGGCCAAAGACTCTAGTCCCCCTGGGATTACCATCAGCATTAATGATCACAGCAGCATTGTCATCAAAACGAATACTCATGCCACTGTCTCGACGTAAGCCTTTGCGAGTTCGCACGACCACTGCTCGAACAACATCGGATTTTTTAACCGCCATGTTAGGAATGGCATCTTTGACAACTGCAATAATGACATCACCAACACCGGCATAACGACGGTTGCCGCCTAAAACCCGAATACACATCAGCTTTCGAGCGCCACTGTTATCAGCCACATTGAGATAGGTTTCCTGCTGAATCATATCTACTTCCTCACGCTTTAGGATTTTGAGTATTGCTGAGGATATCGGCTACGATCCAGCGCTTCGTGCGGCTAAGAGGTCGAGTTTCGCGAATTCTCACACGATCTCCAATACGACACTGGTTTTCCTCATCATGAGCTTTATAGCGTTTGGTACGGACCATAATTTTGCCGTACTTGGGATGGGGTGAGCGGTTTTCAATCGCGACCACCACCGTCTTATCCATCTTGTTGCTAACAACCAAACCAACACGTTCTTTGACTGCCATAGTTCACCTACTCTTGCTCCGCTCCTGACTGTGCCGTAGAGCTTGCACTCAGGCGCTCCTGCTCAACAGTCATCAATTGTGCTAGCCGATGCCGGGCATGTTTAAACTGATGGGATTTTTCTAACTGACGAGTTGCTTTCTGCATCCGCAGTTCGAATAACTCGCGCTTCACGACGAGGATCTGCTCCTTCAGGTCGTCATCACTCAATTTTCGAGCATCTTCAATCTTCGGTAGGGGCATCCTGCACCTCCTGGGTCTGCGATTCACGAACAATAAACTTGGTCTTAATGGGCAGCTTGTATTGTGCTAACCGCATTGCCTCTCGGGCAGTAGCTTCTGGCACGCCAGCAATTTCAAAAAGTATGCGTCCAGGCTTAACAACGGCAACCCAAAATTCCGGGTTCCCTTTACCGGAACCCATCCGGGTTTCGGCAGGTCTCATCGTCACTGGCTTATCTGGAAAAATTCTGATCCAGATCTGGCCTCCTCGGCGGATGTAGCGGGTCATCGCACGACGGCTCGCTTCAATTTGACGGGCAGTGATCCAGCAAGGCTCCATGGCCTGAAGGGCAAACTCACCAAAACTAATGGTGTTTCCCCTAGTCGCTTGACCGCGCATCCGTCCACGCTGCTGCTTACGAAATTTAGTTCTTCTCGGACTTAACATAACTCAGTACCTTGGAAATTCAGGAATCTGCGGTCTGGAACAGGAATTGAAATCAAGTGATTTACCATTCCTCGTCCGTTATCCTTCATTAGAACGATCTTCAAACTGAGGACGACGACGCTGTTGCCGACGACGCGGCTGAGCTTCTCTAACAGTTGGGGTCTCTTCCTGCCCAGGCAGAATCTCACCCTTGAAGACCCAAACCTTGATTCCCAGAACACCGTAGACGGTTTGTGCTGTCTTATAGGAATAATCAATATCGGCCCGCAGGGTATGGAGGGGTACTCGCCCTTCCCGAGTCCACTCAGTACGGGCAATTTCAGCTCCATTCAGGCGACCACTTACCTGCACTTTAATTCCCTGAATACCCGCTCGTTGGGCTCGCTGAATAGCCTGACGAACAACTCGACGGAAAGAAACTCGTCGTTCTAGTTGCTGAGCAATATATTCAGCAATGAGAGAGGCATCAGCGTCCACACGGGCGACTTCTACAACATTGATTCGAATTTGACGGTCAGAGCTACCCAGAACATCCTGCAGCCCCACTCGCAAACTCTCAATCCCTGCACCGCCACGACCAACAACCACGCCAGGACGAGCAGTACGAACTTCTAGATCAATCTGGTCAGCCTTACGCTCAATTCGCACTTCAGAGATACCTGCATTACTCAGATTCTTCTGAACGAACTTGCGAATCTTAAAGTCTTCCCTTAAAACCTCAGAATATCGCCTGGGTTCAGCAAACCAACGGGAGCGATGTTCTTGCGTTGTCCCCAGCCGAAAACCAACTGGATGAATCTTCTGTCCCATTACTCTTCCTCGTTCTGACTAACAGCCACGGTGATATGGCAAGTTGGCTTGCGAATTTGATAAGCCCGCCCCTGAGCCCTTGGCCTAAATCGTTTCAAACTAGGCCCCTGATCAGCATAGGCTGTCGTCACAGTTAACCTGGTTGGATCGAGGCCAACATTATGTTCAGCATTGGCTACCGCCGATCGCAGAACTTTCAGCACGGGTTCACAGGCCCGATACGGCATAAACTCCAGGATAATCAGGGCCTCCCGATAGGAACGCCCTCGAATCTGATCCAGTACCCGCCGTACCTTATGGGGGGACATGCGAATATATCGGGCAACTGCTTTTACTTCTTCTGAACTACTAACAGCCATCTGTTTCTCCTTACATCTGGCGATCAGCGAATGCCTATTCGCGACCAAACCTTAAACCACTTTATCGACGGGCCTTTTTATCACTTTTGGCATGCCCCTTGAATGTACGAGTGGGTGCAAATTCACCCAACTTGTGCCCCACCATTTGCTCGGTAACATAAACAGGCATATGCTGACGTCCGTTATGGACAGCAATCGTATGCCCAATCATTTGAGGCAGAATAGTGGAAGCACGAGACCAGGTTTTAATCACCTGCTTTTCACCTTTTGCATTCAGCCGTTCCACCTTAGTCAATAGGTGATCAGCAACGAATGGACCTTTTTTTAGGGAACGGGACATAGTTCATCCTCTCCAATCAGCTCTAAGATTCACGACCACCACGACCCCGCTTCGAGGTCTTCCGCCGCCGCCTCACGATCATGGCGTTACTCTGCTTTTTCTTCTTACGAGTTTTATATCCTAGTGCTGGCTTACCCCAAGGGGTAACAGGGCCGGGCCTACCGATAGGAGCACACCCTTCACCACCACCATGGGGGTGATCAACCGGGTTCATCACACTGCCACGCACCTCTGGACGGCGACCAAGATGGCGCTTTCGCCCAGCCTTACCCAAACTAATGTTACGAGATTCTAAATTACCAACCTGGCCGATCGTGGCATAACATTCGCGCCGGATTAACCGAACCTCAGTAGAGGGCAGTTTGAGGGTGACAAAATTACCTTCTTTAGCAACGACTTGGGCGGTTGTACCAGCAGCTCGGACGATCTGTCCGCCTCGACCTGGAAACAGCTCGACGTTGTGAACGTTGGTACCCAGGGGAATATTACCCAGGGGCAGCGCATTCCCGACCTCAATCGGCGCATCTGGACCTGAAAGTATCGTAGTCCCGATCTTCAGCCCAGCGGGATAAAGAATGTAGCGCTTCTCTCCATCCTGGTAATAAAGCAGGGCTATCCAAGCGTTGCGGTTAGGATCATATTCAATAGATGCCACTTTAGCTGGAATACTATGCTTGTTGCGGCGGAAGTCAACAATGCGATACAGCCGCTTATGACCACCACCCCGGTGGCGACAAGTCACAACGCCACGATTATTTCGGCCTTTAGGACGATGGACAGATTTAGTGAGAGATTTTTCTGGCTCATCACGAGTCAACTCAGCAAAGTCAGGGACGTTGCGCTGACGAGTACCAGGGGTATAAGGTCGATAAGAACGGATGCCCATAGGATTGAGTTCTAAAGCGATGGGACAGAGGACTAAACTTCAGGGAACAGGGTAATAGAATCTCCAGCAGCCAGAGTTACAACTGCCCGTTTGTATTGAGGTCGATAACCCAGGAACTTGCCAACACGCCGCTGTTTGCGCGGTAAATTAACCGTATTAACACCTGTCACTTTGACATTAAAAAGTTCTTCGATCGCAGCCTTAATCTGAGGCTTAGTGGCCTGAGGAACCACTTCAAAGGTGTACTTGTTATCCTCTAGCAAACGGGTTGCCTTTTCAGTGACGATCGGACGCCGAATCAAATCTGCCAGGGAGCGAGGGGAACTAACCTTAGTCACCATAAACCTCCTGAATTTTTTCGAGAGCCGCAGCAGTAGTCACAATTCGATCAGCAACCAGTAAATCAAAAATATTAAGATTGGTAGCCGAGATTAACTTCAAGTTACCGATGTTCCTGGCAGACAGGTAGATATTTTCAGCCCGCTCAGGCAGAATCAATAACACTTTGGCCTCCTGCGGAACCCCCCAACGAGCGATCGCTGCAGCCAGTTCCTTGGTCTTAGGCTGGGGGAGCTGATCGGCAAAGTCCTGGACAACAATCAGGTCTTCTATGCGACTCTGAAAAGCCGTCCTGAGAGCCAAACGCCGCTCTTTCCGGTTCATCTTCACCGAGTAATCCCGTGGTTTGGGACCAAAAATAACACCCCCACCTCGCCACAACGGAGAACGATTAGAACCCGCACGAGCTCGGCCTGTTCCTTTTTGTCGCCAGGGCTTACGCCCCCCCCCTCTGACTTCTGACCTGGTTTTAGTACTAGCCGTTCCTTGGCGGGCATTTGCCAATTGGCGCACCAGTGCCCGATGTACGACATGGGAAGCTGAAGATTCCTTAGCAACCCTCAACTCCAAAGAAGCGTTACCAACTTCTTCTCCTTGCCAGTCTCGAACTACACAATCAACCATCTCTTTCCCTCTCTGCGAAGTCCTGAACATTGCATCTCATGTCAGTCCTCGTTACTTTTGCTTCACCCGACCGACTGTTTTGGCAGGCATGACATTAACCAGTGCACCTGGCTTTCCAGGAATGGCTCCTTTAATTAACAGCAGATTACGTTCCGGATCCACTCGAACAATAGTCAGCTTGCGAACCGTAACCTGGCTGCCACCCAAACGACCAGCCATGCGCTTACCAGGATAGACACGGCCAGGTGTCGTACCTGCACCCGTCGAACCAGGAAGACGATGGTTCTTAGAACCATGGGCCATAGGTCCACGACCAAAGTTATGTCGTCTTTGATAACCAGCAAATCCTCGACCAATGCTTGTACCCACAACGTCAACTGTTTGGCCTTGAGCAAAGGTATCAACTTTAATTTGCTGACCTAACTCAAAGCTGCCCACGTCATCCAGGCGGTATTCATGCAAATGACGGATCGGGGAAGCTCCTGACTTGGCCAGATGGCCCAGCTTAGGCTTGTTCAAAGCCTTTTCCGTTACTTCGCCATAACCCACCTGAACAGCAGAATAGCCATCCGTCTGGGAAGTTTTAATTTGAGTTACTGTACATGGACCCGCCTGAATGACGGTCACAGGGATTGCCTTTCCAGCCTGGTCAAAGAGCTGGGTCATGCCAAGCTTAGTGCCGAGAATACCCAAAGCCACAGCGATCGGTCTCCTTCTGATACAAACGCAACCGAAGCAAAGGGGTCATCTGCACAACCTCAGCGCACCCCTACTCCAGCTTTTTACCTAACAAATGGATCCACAAGAATCCAAACCCGGAAACCCAATTGGGTTAAGCCTCTAAACTGCTCTCGACCAAAGACTGCTCCCCCGAGGAGAGCGCAATTCTGGGCGAAACAAGAATACAGAGCAGAAATTACAAACTGTATATTTGGCCAGGACTTAAGTAGAAAACCACCCAGTATCCCTTACAGCCAGTTTCTCAACGGCCAGACATCCCAATTGGCTACCGAAAACAGCGACCAAGTTGAGCTTTTATCCTAACCTGAGCCAACAGCTGGCAAGACATTAAGCTTACCTACTTTGTGCCACCTCAGAGCCCAGAATCATAGCAGACCTAGTTAAGGATATCAACCCTACGAGAGCTGCTACCTTTAAAGGAGTGATATTTTTGAGGCCTGAAATTTTTGGCGACAATTAAGTACTATAGACAATCGGAAAGCATTTGTCTACTAATTTTTCAAAATTAGATCGCATGGTATAAGGAAGGACAAATTTTGCAAAACAGATTGGTTTCAGGAATTACCCTTCTGGCAATCCTGGTGGGCATGAGTGGGATTCAGACAGAATCCATTCTGGCAGAACCATTAGGCCCCCAGGTACTGTCTCTTCCAAGTCCGGCCAAGATTGTTGAGTGTGAAATTTTGATCGCAGGTGGAGGACTTTCAGGAACAGCCGCCGCTTATGAAGCGCTCCTGGCTGGTCGGACTGTTTGTTTGACAGAAATCACGGATTGGATCGGGGGGCAAATCTCATCCCAGGGCACTTCTGCCCTAGATGAAGCCAAACGACAGCGATCGCTCCTGTATTTTCCTCAAGGCTATAACGAACTGCGTACTCGCATTGAAGCCAAATATGGCAAGCTCAATCCCGGTAGTTGCTGGGTGAGTGTCTCCTGTTTCATCCCCATGGATGCTCAGGCCCTTCTGTGGCAACAACTGGAAGCCGCCGCACGACAGGGGGGTGGACGCTTACAATGGTTCCCTTCGACTGTCATCAAGGAACTCAGTTTGCGGGCTGATGGCAGGATGATTAAAAGCGCGATCGCCATTCAACACAACCCTGCTCCCGGCGCTCCTCCCCTCAATACCTACCCTCTTTCCCAGGTCATAGAGGATATCTATCGCTCTGAGAATTCGTCCCGTTTCACCAAGCAAATCATTCGCTTCATTCCGCAAAAAGGGCGGAAGAAAAGAACAGCCGATTGGTATGTGATCGAAGCCACCGAAACTGGTGAAATCATTGCCCTGGCTGATGTTCCCTATCGCTTGGGATTAGACCCCCGCTCCTATCGAAATCCTTCTTCTCCAGTTACAACCCGCGACCCTTACTGCACTCAGGGTTTCACCTACACTTTTGCTATGGAGCAAACAGAACAGCCCCAACTTCAGAAAAAGCCTATTCACTATTCTCAATATGCACCCTACTATGGCTCTGACCCTAACCCCAACGTTGGCAATTTTGATGCTATTTTCACGTATCGGAGAATCTGGAGCCCTCAGGCAGAAACCAGACCCAGAGGCACGGCCTTCAACCTGCCCCTACCTGCCCCAGGAGACATTTCTATGCAGAACTGGGTTTGGGGCAATGATTATCGTCCTGGCACTGAAAAAGACAACCTAATCTACACCCGCGAACAACTGCACCAAACCGGCCAACTCTCTCCCGGTCGCTGGCTGGGTGGTCTCCGCGTCAACACCCTACACAACGGGGAACAATTGGCTCTGGGCTACTATTACTGGCTTGTAGCAGGAACAACAGACTCTCAACGTCAGGAGTTTGGGAGCAAACAACCCCATCCCAACCATCGCCTTCTAAAAGGTCTGGAATCACCGATGGGAACGCTGCATGGATTATCAAAATATCCTTATATTCGAGAATCCCGCCGGATCATTGGGCGCCCCTTCTACGGTTATGACAATGGCTTCTCCATTGATGAAATTGACATCTCCCGGCGAGATTACAGAGACAATTACTACCGTCAAACCTTGTCTGACAAGGTATACCGAGATCTGTGGATAGCCCTAGCAGGTCTGGAAGCAGTTTCTGTCATCGAAGGTCAAACGTCACCCGATCAGGTTTCCCAACGCACTCGATCGACCATCTATCCAGACTCAGTTGGCATCTCCCAGTATGCGATCGACTTCCATCCCTGCATGACAAAATCTCCTCCAGAGGCACCCGGTAACAGGGAGCGGGAAGGGGTACGCCAGGGCCATGGCCCTGCCTATCCTGCCCAGATCCCCCTGCGAGCAATGATTCCTCAAAAAATTGATAACCTGCTGGTTACAGGTAAAAGTATTGCAGCCAGTAATATTGCAGCAGCTGCCTACCGGGTCCATTCTTTTGAATGGTCTTCTGGTTCTGCTGCTGGAACAACTGTTGCTTTTGCCATGGAAGAAGACGTTTTACCTTACCAACTGGTAGACAACCTGCCAGGACGGGAGCCCCTGCTGGAAAAGTTGCGTCAACGCCTAGAACGCAATGGAAATCCCACCGCCTTTCCGGATACTTCAATCTTTAATTTGAATTGGGAAGATTGGAACATCTGGTAGTTCTCACCTATCAGGGAGTCATCGAGAGCCCTCCGGCTAAGCACCTCCCATGAGAGGGTTATCCCCCCTTGGGGGTCCACCCCTGTTGCATTTTAGGCTCAAACCTCTATAAATAGTCGTCATAGGTTTCAATGACTACCACTTTCCTACTGAAAGCATTGCAGGCTACCTATGCTTAAAATCGGACGTCTTGTTTCAGTTGTGCTCGGAACCCTATTTCCTCTGGGAGTCATGGTCACACCCATTTTGAGTGATATCGCCGTGGCTCAGTCAGCCCGATCGGCCATGCTGACAACCCGTTCGCCCAATAGTCGCATTAAGGTTCGTTCTGCTCCTACAGTAGAAGCCCAGCTTGTCTCTTACGGATGGACTGGCGATGCTGTCAAAGTCCTGGGAGAGGCTCAAGGTCAAGATGGCTATATCTGGTACTATGTGAGATTTGACACCTCAGGGATTGAAGGATGGATTCGGGGAGACCTTGTTAGCATTGCAGTTTCTGGCTCCCCACTCACGACCTCAAGTTCCAACTTCTCCCAGTCCCCTGCTTCCTTCACCTCAAATCCAGCTCCCAAAGCTGTCTCTACCTATCAGTCTGAAGTCATCAATTACTTCCTGGAAATTGCGATGGGAAGCGAATACGGAGAATCCACTTCTGTAATTCGAAAGTGGAGTGGTCCAATCAGAATCAAAATCTATGGTTCCCCAACCCTGGAAGATCGGCGCACCCTGGAGACCGTCATTCGTGAGGTTAACAACCTAATCAGCGGAGTTTACCTGGAACTTACGGACAGTAACGCCAATGTTCAAATTTACTTTGTGCCTGAGTCCCAGTTTCGCCGTTACGAGCCTAACTACCAACCTGTTAACTATGGCTTTTTCTGGACCAGCATTCAGGGAAATGTGATTCAGAAAGCCAGGATTATGATTACAACCACGGGTGTGACCCAAAAAGAGCGGTCTCACTTAATCCGTGAAGAGCTCACCCAGGCTCTGGGATTAATGAAAGATTCCTACCGCTATAGAGATAGTATTTTCTACCAGGGGTGGACCGATCCCACAGAGTATAGTGCGATCGATAGAACACTCATTCAAATGCTGTATCACCCTGAAATTCGTCCAGGTCTGAACAAAGCGCAGGTCTTGAAAACTCTGATGGAACTGAATCAAACTGCTTCTAAAAATAATCCCCTTTGAAGGGAAAATTTCATAAACATAGCGCAGGCTTCCCGATGGAAGACCTGCGCCTGAAACCGAAACTAGAATTCACCCGTAAAGACAGGACAAATCAATTAGAGCGGGCATATTTGGAAGCAATCCAGCCACCACCCTCGACTTGTATCCAGCCATTAGAAACGGCACCAGTCGTGCGGACGATAGAACCATTCCCCAGAGCTGCAATTGTCGAATAATTTGTACCAGGACCAGAGCGAACCCGCAAATTAGCACCACCCGTCACAATCTTAATGCTGGACGGGGTTGGAGTAGGGGTGCCCCCCCCCCCTGATGACGCGGTTGCGGGAATTGTATACTTTGCGGCAACCCAAGCATTATTAACCAATTGAATCCAACCGTTTGATTGCTGACCTGTTGTTCTCACCACAGACCCATTCGCCAGGGAAGCGACAACCGGATAGTTAGTACCAGGCCCGGAACGAACCCGCAAATTACCACTACTGGTTTTAATTTGCACTGTAGCCGGAGCACCTCCACCACCACTGGTTGTCGTCCCGGCACAGGTTTTACCTGCCACAAAAGGGCTGTTAGCATCTCCTGCCTGTCCCAAACCTAAAGCAGCGGCTGTTTTGGCTCCAACCACGCCATCGCTGGTGAGCTGATTGTTTGCCTGGAAACGCTTAACCGCAAACTCGGTTTTTCCTCCAAAGACTCCATCCACAGAGCCAATGCTATATCCTTCACGAGCCAGCGCCCTCTGAACATCCTGTACTGTGGCACAGGTATCTCCTCGCTTCACAACCGCTGCCGCTTGCAGAACTGGCCCCCAAGAGGCGAAGACGACTGCTGCCCCAACCAAACTCACTTTAGCTGAGCTGGCCACGATCGAACCGAAAGGATCCAACAAATTGAGTTCCAGATCAGGCGCTGAATTCTCATAGAGAGCATGAGTGTGAATGAATGCCAGCGTTTCCATAGTTACCTCACCACTTTCAACTTAGCTTGGTAGACACTTCAATTTCGTGATCTTAATTCCGTTATCTCAATTCCGTTATAGACTCTGGCCATAGGAAATGCAAAATAGCCGTTACAGGCTCAATACAAAAGTATCTCCTTCAGCAGTGTAAATCAAGCTATTCGCCAGTTTCCTCTATTCATAGTCCTATGACACTTAGAAAACAGGACCACCCATCTCTCAACTAACTTCTTGCATTAGACATACTGGTGTTGTAAGGACTCTGAAGAAACAAGCGAGTGTGAGATCTATGAAACCAATTGCAAAAGTCATTCCTGTCGCAACAATGCTGGCAGCGCTTCTGGTAACTCCGCTCCCTGCTTACAGCAGCACACTTCAGGTCGGTGTCGGCCTCAATCCCGACCCTCAGGTGCTAAGAGGAACCTCAGGCGGTTCGAAGAGCAGTGATTGCGGGTTTATCGCAACAGCTCCCAACGAAGTGATTAAAGTAACACAGCCAATTCCCTATATGCGGTTCAGTGTTCAGAGTGCTGGCCAACCCACCCTACTGATTGAAGGTCCAACAGGTCGATTCTGTGTACTGGCAGATGGTGGTGGAGCTGGTCCACAAATGTCCGGATTTTGGGCACCCGGAACCTACTCGGTCTATATCGGTGATCGGGCTAAAGGCAGCAACCCCTACACCTTATCCCTCACTCAATCCTCAAAATAGGCTGAATCGCCCTACATCAGGCTTGCCCTTCCTGATCTTCCAGAATCTGAGCCGTCACTTCGACGGCAGCTACGTCGATCGTGCCGGGAGGAGCCAGACGCTGAAAATGCCCTTGTTCAACCTTCAGTAACTCGTTGCAGTTGGGACAGTTAAACTGGGTGCGATTCAACCCCACAAATTCATACTGACAAACAGGGCAGTGATCCTGAACCAGATTTCGTTGCAACCACCAGCGGAACCCCAAGAAAATGACGATCGGGGCAAGCAGGATCAAGCAAAACAGGAATAGGAGGGACTGAAGAATCCATCCGAGACCGACGGAGGTCAGTAACAGGCATACCCCTAAAAGGATGACCCAGCGACTGAGGCTATTTATGCCAAGTTGGAAAACTTTAGGGCTGTTCTGATTCAAGACCGTCTCCTTAACTACCTGAATGCATCGGAGTGTCTCTATTTTAATAGACCAACCCAATAAGCGGCTGTCCTACACTCGCCATTCTCTGCTGTGCCCAGATGCTAGTGCATTCGGGCACAGCACTCGACCTGACAAGCTATGCCTCTGGAGTCTACTCAGACGTTAAAAGTTGTTGTAACTGCCGAGTAAAAGCATCAAATCCAAACAGGGCTAATGCCTGTTCCCGCAACCACACCCCATCGCAACGCTTTTGACCTCCCCTCAAGATCTCAATGCAGGCTACGGCAACAGCTTCCGGATCGCGATGGGGAACCTGCCAGCCCAGTTTGCCATCCTGGAGTGGATCCGCTGAGCCATCATCGTCTCCAGACAGCACAGGTTTACCACAAGCCATAGCCTCCAGATAAACAATGCCAAAACCCTCCTGGGAAGGCATAACATAGGCATCAGCCAATCGGTAATGGTCAACTAACTCGGAAGTGGGAACAAAGCCAGCAAAGATAACCCGATCGGCCACTCCCAGTTCCTGCGCCAAACGAGCCAGCCGTGGTTGATCATCGCCCCGGCCTACAACCAGGTATTTTACGGCAGGAAACCTCTGAGCAATGGCAGGCAAGGCTCGAATGGTCACATCAACACCCTTATAGGGATCGCCAGACCATAATCGAGCCACCGTCATCAACACCTGCGAATCTAAAAGATGATATTTTTCAAGCAACTGACGAGATTTAGGGCCTGGTGTAAAGGCTGCTCCATCCACAATGCAAGATAAAAGATGCCATTGTTCAGGATTTAAACCGTTGGCCGTGCAGGCCTGTTTAAGGCTATAGCGGCTAATTGTCCAGATAGAAGCAGCAGCCTGAAGCCCCTGTTTCATTCTTGAAGGCAAGGGATGCCATACTTCCTTGCCATAGGTAATCACCGTGTAGGGAATGCCGAAAGGTTGGCACAAAACCTGCACCAGAGGAACCAGGTTGACATGACCACAGAAAACACGCTGTGGACGATGTTGGAGCAGATAAGCCATCAGCTTGACTGCAAGATGAATGCGGCCCCATTGCGGCCAACGACTTTTGAAATAGGAGAAGTTTAACTGCTCAGACTGTAAGGAATTCCCACCCTGGGAAGCATCCCGCAAAATGAAAACATGCGCTTGGGGAACATTTTTGAGGGCGCTGTATGCCCTCAGCAAAGTTTGGATGTAAGACTGGATACCACCTTCAGTCTCGAAGACTTCGAGAAAGATAAAAGCATAGGAACCCAGGTGGCCTTTATTTTGAATCAATTGAACAATACCGATTAATACTGGCAGCTTAAAAATCGACCAGCTTTCAACTATCTCAGTCGCGATAGCCACAAGCAGCACAACAGTAACATACTGACAAGTATTGATACCAGAGGGTTGAGCCCTATAAACTCAATTAGGAAAATGTTTTTAAAGATCTTAAAGTTGTGACGTACTCCCGACGCTACTGCTGCATACAGCACTGACATCATCATTGCAGTACGAATAAGCCATAGTGGTGACAAGAGGCAACCTGTTTCGAATTCGCTTGACATAGCAAGAGTTGAGCAAGTTGGAGCGCAATGCTCAAGAGCCAGGGTATCGGTGCCGAGATGATTCGGGACTCCATCAAAGGCTTGTCGAATCTGCCTGTTTAGGGGGGCCATATATGACGACGCTCACCGTTCCGCTAGAGCACGGGACGATAGTCCCTCAAACTCCCCTTTTGTTAAAAAGACAAAACAAATACACAAAAAATATAGTCTCAAGCAGAAATAATTGCCTGAGACAAAAGTTAAACCCCTGAGTGAGCAGGCCCCTAGACCCCCTTAATCGCCACAGGAATGTAATCTGCAGGTTTAATCTGATACTTAACCAGATTGGCCAATTCCTGTAACTGATTGATAGCCTCGGCTCCCTCAAGCTTCATCAGTTCACGATCATCTCTCATTTCTGTCCAAGTGATCCCATAATCGGACACCAAAAATCGGATCAGATGATTGTCTCCCAGACTAACCATAAAGGAAGCACTGTTCATCTGGCCTCCACAGGTGTAACAGGATGCAAGATAGCCGCCCCTTTCCAGGACAATGGCTAGGGCCTGGAGATTCATCACCAAGTCCCGAACAAATTGCTTGTGCTGCTCTGCAAGTCTTAAAAACACGTCAGCCCTCCATTCACCACACCTAAAATTTTAGATCTTTTTTAGAATTTCTTAAGAATTGGCTTTGGGTGTTGCTATAGGCACTGTTACAGGTGGAGTCAATCTATTATAGCGTTAGCAGATTCCTTCATCGGTTTTTGGTTTTTCAGGTTCAGTGCTACCCCGTTAGCCTACCTGACTGGGCCACAATACAAGGTATCAAGAGCAACAATCAATCATTAGTTTACCCATTAATTCTCTAGCGAACTCCATGGACTAGAACCCAATACTCATTTGATAGGGGAAAGCTGCACTGTGGTGCAGTCAAACAAGAATTTGGGGAGTAGCTCCCAAAGTAATTTCCTACTTCACTGTCCCCAGCAACTTAGTTACAGAATCCGAAACAAGCCCTGGGATTCCGAAACAAATTACTTCCGCTTCTTTGAAGCTTTGGGAACTATTCGTGTTTTAGATTGTTGTTCCTGTTGTTCAGCCGCAATCAACTTATTGACAGCAGTCGCATTTCCTCGATAAATGGCAAGCTTCTGCTTGACAGCAGCCGAAATAAAAGTCTCATCCGGAATACTAGACAGGAGCGTGATAGATTTCTCGAGCTTAGCCTGGGAGCCCTGCAAGGTCGTGAGCGATCGCTTGGAACTCTGAACCGCTTTTATAGCCTCGTTTGCCAGTTTCCGAGCCGTACTAAAGTTTGTAACCGCAGCCTCTTCAACTTTTAGCCTTTGACGAACCGCTTTCAACTGAGAATCAATCTTCGCCAGTTCTTGCTCCTTTTGACGCCCAGCCAATCCTGGGGCGCTGGGTACAACACGCAGGAGGTTAGCAGCTTCCTGTAGCTGCTGCTCTGCCGCTCGCAGGGAATTAACATTTGTGGCATTTTCGGCAGTAACTGCCATAGCCTTCATTTCTTTGGCCTTATCCAGAACCTCATTTTGCTGAGAAACTACTAGGGAATGCCAACCAATAATGCCCAAGGTCAGGACTCCCAACCCAGCAATCGCCAGATTTCTCCCTGCTCTAAAATATGTCGTTGCAGATGGTTTCTCTAAAAGGTCTTCCCCATTAGCAAAAGACCCATCCTGATGAATATCTCCTTTTTCCAGGACAGGAAAGGGCTTGCCTGAACCTGCAGCCTCACCATTAAAGGTTGGCAAATTGACTACTCCTGGGCTGCCCCCCTCTGATGACCTCTCCAGAAAATTATCCTCAGCCAGAGAGAACTCATTTGAATCCTCAACCGGGTTTCTGACAGTACCATTACCATAAATATCAGAATCGGCGGCGGCTTTAGAACCCACTTCTTCAGGCTCTGAAGTCGGCAAGGCATCCAAAATTGAGTCCGCTTCATGCCCTGGCTCCGAGACGAGAGGGTGGGAAGCTTCAGCATACTCTACTGCTCCACCTGAAGAGAAGGAATCAGCCAGATTAATATCTTTCGGAACAGTTTCTTCCAAAGCCACAGCTACAGGATAAGGCTCCAGTAAAATCGTTTGACTCCAGGCAGGGGTGGACATACCCGATTGACGACCGTAGACAACCATCTTATCTACAGTATTTACTCCCAGGTTAACGATCGCTCCTCGAATAGCAGGCACCAGAGTTTGCTGATTCGGAACCTGTTCGGATTCAAGCAAGAGATGCAAACAACCTTCCTTTACCGCCGTCTTAGCCGTAATGCCGCTGGAGCGGAAAACCCGATTCAGAAGTACATCAATGGCCTGAATATTGCCTCGTCTTGCCAGGTCTAACAGGTTTTGATACGTCATAGCCAATGACCTTGAGAATAAATAGATGCAATTGCCAACTTACTTAAATGTTTATCCGAAGGGTTAAGCAATGCGAAACCAATCACCTGAAGACTCAGGACAAAGGAAAGGCTCCCACCCTTGAGTCACCCTACCTTAATATCTCAAAACTCTAAATTTTGCTAACATTTTTGCCCAACACAATGAAAGCATTCATTTAGACCAATCTCGACGACAAACGAACCCGTTCAGATAAACATGCCGATAGCAGTATATCTGATGAATAATCTAGCCGCACTTACCGCAAATCACAGGTATGAAATCAAACTTAAGAGAATCAAAGACAAATAGGCTGAAAGATTAAACATTCCACCAGGCGCATCCTACTCGACCGGAAATCTTTATCGGTTAACTGAATCAGTAAACTGACTTAACTTTGTAAGAAATCAATCTTGCATGAGGCGACCTGATTCAACAAGTAAACACCTTGCAGATCTTAGATATTTTGAGCGTTCAAATCCTCGCTGCTAGAACCTTTCCAACTATCTGCTTCAATGCTTTCTGGAAGATCTTGCGGACTCAAAACTTCTACGATTTCAGAAGAACTCTCTAATTCTGTAGTCTGACCTGCTTCATCAGACGATCCTCGCGACCACCGCTGGGCCAGATTAATAAAATCAGAAGGTATCATGATGACAGTCGTTGTATTGTTTTCAGCGCCAATTTCTGTCAGCATCTGCAATCGACGCAATTCTAGAGCCGCTGGATTTTTGGATATATTTTGTGCTGCTTGAGATAATCGCAACGAGGCTTCCTTTTCAGCCGCTGCTTTAATCAGGCGAGCCCGTTTTTCTCGAATTGCCTCAGCTTCTTTAGCCATAGCTCGCTGCATTGAGGAGGGGATTTCTACATCCTTCATTTCCACCCGCTCAATCACAACACCCCAGGGTTCAGTAATTTCATCAACAATTTCCTGAACTTTGACGTTAATTTTATCTCGGTTCTGTAAAACATCATCCAGAATATTCTGGCCCACCACATTACGGAGAGTGGTCAAAGCGATCTGATAGACAGCCATTTGATAATTCTCGACTCGATTAATCGCTTTAGAAGGATCGATAATCCGATAGTAGAGAACTGCATTCACCTTAATCGTGACACTATCCGCAGTCACGGTTTCCTGGGGTTCAATATTCACGGTTTTCGTCCGAACATCCACCAGGGTTTTCTGATCAATCCCAGGCATAATCCAATAGATCCCTGGCCCCAAAACCCCTTTAACCCGTCCCAGACGAAAAATCACACCTCGCTGATATTCTCGATCGATCCTGATCCCAGCAATGCCCAAAGCAACAATAAACACAATGAGCGGGGTTAGTACAGGTCCCATCGCAACCGACCCAAACTCTACAGGTCCATTCTAGGGTCGTTCACCAGGAAAAGCGAGATGGATGATCCCCAAAGCCCTTTCCAAAATTAAAGGCTGTCTAATGGCCAGAAAATTAATGACCCAACAGGTGGTCCCCAGAGACAGGAGGATATAGGTTGGAGGCATCACCACCCCGATCACCAACCAAGTTAATACGTGCAAAACCATCGCCAGAGCGGGAAGCATAGCTGCCATAGCAAGCATCTGAAGCTGTTTAACCGGTCGGCTGAAATAGACACAGGCCAAGGTCAACAGCGTCATGATCAAATTCAGGGGTACCAGTAAAGCGCAGATAGCAATACAGTGAGTCCGCGAGAATTCCAACAAATCACCCAATTGAATCATCAGATTTTTTCCTTACTGTCCCATGTTGCGTTTAAGCTGATTCAGCTCTTCTTCCGTTTCCCATCGCTTGAACTGGGCTTCAAGCGGGTCCGGCTGGCCGAAGCTATTATAGGTAGTGTTTTGGTTCCATGCTGTTGATTGCCAGGACTGCTCCGTCCGGGCCTTACTTTGCTCAGCCTGAAGCTGGGCAATTTTTGTCTGAATTTCCTGCCGCCGGAGCTGAATTTTACGCTGCAGTTCTTCAGCCTGTTTCTTGCGCTCCTTTAGCCCCTGCATCTGCCCCCAGAGCTGATTACCTTGACGCAGGAGAGCCGCTTCCCGTTCTTGCGCGGGCTGGACCAAATCTGTACGACCAGCAGCCTTGGCTTTGTCAATGCGGATATGCCAGCGTTGAATTTCCTGGGCGGTTGCAAGAATCTCTTCCTGAAGCCGTTTATCTTGCAACTGGAGATCTGCCCTCAGTTGCAGCGTTGTTTCTTCCTGTTCTCGAAGTTGCTCTTCTAAAGCCTGCAGCTCAAGCTGAGGGTTATTACGGACAAATTCTTCCAGGCGAGTTTCCAAAAATTGGCTGAAGTCTTCGAACAAACCCATCGCAGGGCCCCCAGGATCATACTTTCCTCCCCAATGGTAGCAATAGTCATCCTGACTTCTGATTAAAACTTTTGCCCAATATAGATCGAGCGAATCTCACCATTACGACGAATCACCGCTTCCTGACTCGTAACTTTGACCAAGGTCCACCCACTAGCCCCAATACTCTCACCAATAGCAATCCGCTGAGCCGTCCCATTGAACTCAAACAGAGCAGCCGATCGCTTACCCAGTTCCATAATTCCAACCAGGGTATGAATCACCGCTGGAGCCGGAGGGGCAACGGCAACCGGAGGCGCAGCAGGGAAAGATACTGGAGGTTGAACCGATGCTGTGGACAGACTCGGCAGATTAGAGGCCAGTTGCGGTTGTTGATAAATCGGAATGTAGACCCGTTCCAAAACCTTAGGCATCCGATTCCCATTCAGATCAGCAGGAATTGGCACCGTCGGTAAGTTACTGACCTGGGAAACTTCTGGGACGGATTTAACCTGCAGAGCCGTCGATTGGGAAGCCACGGTAGTCTGGTCAATTAATTCCAGAGACCGCTGCATATAACTGATAAATTGCCCATCCAGCGCGACCTGAGGATTATGGGATGAGGTCGAAGTCACTGGCCCTGGCTGAGGCCCCAAGGCAGCAATGAACGGCAGCCAATTCAACTTACCCTGGCTTGCCAGTCCCAGCAGCCCCGTTAAGAACAGAGACAGGCAGGCTACGGTCAAAAGCAATTTATCCAGCAGGTAACCCGATCGCCGATCATTCTCTCCTTCCGAAGCCCTCGCAGTTGCCCCAATATTCAGTGTGCTTTCCGGTTGAGCCAGAGCTAACCCACCAGGCACTGGTAGCGCAGGTGGAAGAACAATACTGGACAAAGGGAGGGGCTGGATAGACACATATTCTGGGGAGATCAGGTCGGTTGAGGCTGCTGCTCCTCCCTGCAGAATCTGATCTACATCCTCAAATAGCTCGTCCATCAAGTTGTCGGCATAGGATTCGATCGACCAGGGTTGCAAAGACAGCGGTTCTTCTGCCTGTCCAGGGGAAATCTTATGAGTAATGACATCTTGAGACATAGATCTTCTTAACCAACTACCAGGTGCCTAAAATATAGCGTCAAAATTTAAAACTTCAACCGGATCCCGCAACGAATAGTGTAACCCCCGATCATCCATCTATCAGATACCCATTGCCACATGCAGCTCAAGAAACATGCAGCCCTCCAAAACCTGGAAGATGGAAGTTAAAAATTCTTAGCATTAATTGTCTACAGATCCACAGTAAATTCGACCTAGTATCTTTATCTCTAGATAGGAAACTTTACTATGGCAGCATCCTATTTGCCTTCCATTTTCGTTCCCCTCGTTGGTTTAGTTTTTCCGGCAGTCACCATGGCCCTTCTTTTCCTCTATGTTGAGAGAGAAGACCCCGCCGGTATCTAAAAAGCCCATAACAACCCTATAACCATGCAAAAGGCCGCTGATTAAATAATCAGCGGCCTTTTAGCTCAGGATTTTGAGTTTCCTATCCTTGAATTCATCCCATGGAAGTATATTATTCCAGGACTACCTGAGGATGGGGAGCCCTATATGTGTAGGACTCCCAAGGTCAATCAAACAAATCAGCTAGCAGAACCAATGCCTGCGTAAGCCCCGTAGAAGAAGAGCCCCACAATTGTAATTACCCCTAAACCTGCGATCGTTGCAACGACCCAGAGCGGAATCCTTCCAGACACAGTTTTTACCTCTTAAGCTAATTCAAAATGAGATTGTGCAAAACCAGTTCAGTAGCGCGTTAGTTGAAGAAGTAGCTTGAGAACAGGATCCCAAGTACGAAAACCAACAATAACCCCAGGTACAGAGAGGTGCGATTCAGCTCAACAGGCTGTTTATTTGGATTGGGAGTTCTAGTCATTGGCATTGGCTTAACCTATCGATGAATAAACTGCATGGATGCGATCGCGCCCAAAAAGAAAATTGTCGGAACTGCAAGTGTGTGAACTGCGAGCCATCTCACCGTAAAAATAGGATAGGAGATGGGTTGATTCGGTGTGTTGCTGGTCATAGTCTCAAACCGGATATCTTTTGATAAAGGGCAAGTTTAATTACCTTCAACAGTTTCTAAGATTTGGAGCATCCAATCTAGAAACTATTTCGGAATGTAGTTTTCAATCTGCTGCTTGGCTTGAAAGCGATTGTTGACGATAGGAACTTCCTGGCGCTCTTGAGTAAAGTACTCATTAGGGCGAGGTGTACCAAATACGTCATAGGCCAGGCCTGTGCTCACGAACAACCAGCCTGCAATGAATAGAGCCGGAATTGTAATGCTATGAATGACCCAGTAGCGAATACTGGTAATGATGTCTGAAAATGGACGCTCTCCAGTTGAACCGGACATACTTAGATCCCTCCCTCTACTATGAGAAGCATTAACAAAAACTCAACATTTATCATACGAAACCTGGGAAACAGTCACAAGCTCTTAACACATCTAAAATAGTACGCTGAGCTATTAAGTTCTGTGCCAGGTCGGGTGAGAAGCCCTGGACTTCAGGAGAAAGTCGAGAGGCTTCCCGACTTAAACACCTGACATTTCGGATTTCTAGGCAGCGGAAGCTGGAGCCTGGTACTTCAGGAGAGTTCCCTGCTGGCCCATAATGAAACCCTGATTTGGGTTAAAGAAAACAACCTTATACAGATTAGAGGGAATATCCTCTACCTCCCGATCTTTTTGCCAGGTTTTACCACCATCGAAACTACAAAGCAGGTTGCCACTTCCGCCAGTAACCCAGACTTCTTCGGGCGTGCGATAAGCCATATCTAACAAGCCCCAGCTTGTGGCCGCTTCAGGGCTAACAGCCTTATCCCATTCCTCCACACCAGCAGAAGTGCTGAACTGAATTTGCCCTCCCCGGGCCAGCATCCAGAGCCGACCATCGGGTGTAAAGCCCATATTCTGAACGCGACGGGAACTATTGCGGTTGTGGGGAACCCAGGTCTCTTGACCCGGTTCCCAGATGGAATAGAAATTACCTTTGGCGGATACCGCAACGTACTTACCGTCTGTCGATCGGGAGATGTTACGAATCACACCCACTGCTTGCTGCACCAACGCCTTCCAGGTTTTACCCCCATCCATCGTCTTATAGATTGCCCCAATATCCGTTGTCATCTGTGCTGAGAGTTGCCCCAGAGACAGGATGGTACTGGGAGAACCCGGCAACTTTTCGCTCAAAGGAACCCTGGACCAGGACTTACCCTCATCAGTGGTATGCAACAGAATGGAGGGCTGACCCGTTACCCAGCCTTCCTTATCCCGAAAACTAACGGATGTAAAACGATATCGCTGGTCCCCCAGTTGCAGCACTTTAGGCTGCCAGTTCTCTCCACCATCCACCGTTTCCAGGATGGTAGAATCACTGCCTACAAGCCAACCATGCTGAGGAGAGCCAAAGCTTATGTCATAGAGGGTAGCCTCGGTGGGCACACTAATCGCTTTCCAGGGATTGTAGGTAGTAGAGGGCAGATAAGAGTTAGCACAGGCCGTAGAGGCCCAAAAAACCATCAGTACTGCGACAATTTTCGCCAAACTTTTTCTAATCGCTTGCATCTCGTTCCAAAGGTATGTCACTTGTTCAAGGGTATATCTAAAGTAATTCTGGGGAATCCTGGTGCACTCAACGAAGACCGTACAGGCTCAAAAAGAAGAGCACAGCCAGGGCCAGGGCACCAAAAATCAGAATATTTTTCTGGCCTGGGGTCAAACTATTCACGCCCAGACCGTAACCCAGGTTCTCCCTAAATCCGGAAGGGGTTCCCAGAGGGCCAATACTTTTAAACTGCTTAGTCCGGGCACCACAAACTGGACATCGCCAGTTAATCGGTAAACTATCAAAGGCAGTACCAGCAGATATGTTCTGCTTGTCATCACCTTTAACAGGCTCATAAACGTAACCACAAGCCTGACACTCGTAACGATCGAGCATTTTTGGATCTACAACTTCAGTGCTCATGCCTACCTGGTGCTCATACTGAGAAAGGGTGATCAAATCTTAAAAATATCTGTAGGAATTATGACACAGAGCGCTTACCATACTTTCAAATACTTTTTGAGTTCTCCTGGCGTCTTATGATATCGGCAAAATCCATAGAGCGGCAGACATAGAAGCAATAGAAATCCACAGGGATCGTGATCAGCAGATTACTTGATCAGGAATATATACTCAGAGTTAGCATTTCCTAAGTGGTTCATTCAGGATTTAGAGGGTTTTGCAGCTCTGTCCTCTGGATCAGACATGTCAGAATAGTTAAGGTAATTTTTGTCCATCACTAGCAGGTAGAGACTTACTGTGTTTGTTCTTAGCGGCTATGAGTACCTGTTGGGCTTCTTGATTGTATGCAGCCTGCTGCCTGTAGCAGCATTAGTCATGTCCAGGTTGCTTAGCCCCAAACCGATCGCTCCCTCCCGGCGGACAACTTATGAATCAGGCATTGAGCCTACAGGGGGTGCCTGGATTCAGTTCAATATTCGTTACTACATGTTTGCCCTGGTTTTTGTCATTTTTGACGTTGAAACTGTTTTCTTATACCCCTGGGCAGTCGCTTTTAATCGCCTGGGCTTGCTCGCTTTTATTGAAGCTCTAATTTTTATCGCGATTCTGGTTATTGGCCTCGTTTATGCTTGGCGGAAAGGAGCTCTAGAATGGTCATAAATCAAAGTTCAATGCTGCAACCCGGGGAAAGCTTGCTGAACCCGATCGAGCGGCCCCAGGTTACGCAGGAGCTCTCCGAAAATGTGATCCTGACTACGGTCGATGACCTCTACAACTGGGCTCGCCTCTCCAGCCTGTGGCCCCTCCTGTACGGAACAGCCTGCTGCTTTATCGAATTCGCAGCCCTGATTGGTTCTCGGTTCGACTTCGATCGCTTTGGTCTGATTCCCAGAGCCACCCCCCGCCAGGCAGACTTAATCATTACAGCGGGCACCATTACGATGAAAATGGCTCCAGCTCTGGTGCGACTGTACGAGCAGATGCCAAATCCCAAGTATGTAATTGCTATGGGAGCCTGTACAATCACAGGCGGCATGTTCAGTGTCGATTCTCCAAGCGCTGTCCGGGGTGTTGACAAGTTGATCCCAGTCGATGTCTATCTACCTGGCTGCCCTCCACGCCCAGAAGCGATTATTGATGCCATTATCAAGCTACGCAAGAAAATTACTAACGACTCCCTGCAAGAGCGAGGGCGGCTGGATCAAACCCATCGCTACTACACAGCTCCTCACAAAATGAAGGTCGTTTCCCCGATTCTGACAGGCCAATATCTGCAATCCGATGCCCGTCAGGCTCCCCCGAAAGAACTGATGGACGCGATCGGCATGCCTGTTCCACCAGCTCTGATGTCGGCTGCCACACAGAAAGAGGAGGTTTCCCGTGGCTGAAGAGCAAATTCAACCCACCCCAGGATCTTCCTTGGCTGAAGCTGGTTCTGTTTCTCGCTGGTTGATAGATAATGGTTTTGACCACGAAACCCTGGAACGAGATCAATCCGGGGTAGAGGTTCTTAAGGTCGATCGAGATTTCCTGGTGCCGATCGCCACTGCCCTTTACGCCTATGGGTTTAACTACCTGCAGTGTCAGGGTGGATATGACCTCGGTCCAGGGCAGGATCTGGTCAGTTTCTATCACCTGGTTAAAGTCAGCAATGATGTGAGTCAGGTGGAAGAAGTCCGTCTTAAAGTGTTCCTACCCAGACAGGACCCCCGCATTGCTTCAGTCTATTGGATCTGGAAGGCAGCGGATTTCCAGGAACGGGAAGCCTATGACATGTATGGCATTGTCTACGAAGGGCATCCCAACCTGAAACGAATTCTCATGCCAGAGGATTGGGTGGGTTGGCCTCTACGCAAGGACTATATTTCACCCAATTTCTACGAACTCCAGGATGCCTATTAAGGTAATTTCTGCCTAACCAAATACCTGTAGGGGTATGTCACCGTACCCCTAGAAGCATCTCTCACGGTGAATTTTTTCTAAAAAACCTCCTCGGTTCAAGGCATAGTTAACGCATTGTGCTCTGTGGGGTTCGCTTAAACTTGTAGGATTCAGTTCCAGCCCCCCAAACTTGTTTGCCCGCTGCATCAAAGCCCCGGTCCCAGGTTTCCATTCCCTCAGCCGTCAGCAAAACCCGATTGGTGATTCGGACAGCCCCTTTATATTGAGCTGGACATCCATCTGCTGGCGTGCGACCCCAATAGGCCGAGCCAGATTTTTTCAAGAACACGCTACACACCGGAGTCCCAATATCTGGCCAGCTCACCTTTCTTTCCATCAGGGGGCGATCGCAAAAGCCCACCCAACGCGGCAAATCCTTAGGCTTGAACGCTAGGGACTCTACACTCCGGCCATCAAATGCTGGTGCAAGTTGGAGGAATCTTTGTCGGTAAGGTTTACCCGGTCGGGAAACCAGGAACTGTTCCTGGTAAAGAAAGAAGACTGGCGATCGTCGCGCAGCAGGAATTTCGTCTAAGTTAACTTGACAGGCCACAAGTTTGACATTGGAAACCTCTGAATTCACTGCCGCCTGGGCAGAAGTATCCATCGTTCCAACCAGGAAAGAAACGACTTCTTCCACCTGCTGCCCCATCGAAGTGATTTCATTCGCCCTGATTGGGGCTGCCATGTGGATACTTGCTGTCCACAAGCAAATTCCGATGGGGATCCCCCATGATCGAGCCTGACCTGCCATAGAGCGCAACACCTCCAGCAAAATGCTGCGTACAATTGTATAGACTCCCAGGTATGATCGACGAAATCCAGCCAGCAAATCAGAGGGCTAGATAAACAGTAGCTGGAAAGAATAGTCGCTGGAGAAAAAAGTCTGGTCAAGCAGTTCTCCCGACCACCGGAATGAATTCTACCCGATCAGGAATGACCTTCCTGGCAAAAATTTGTCCCTGAGGAAAAATAGCACCCATGCAGCAAGTGCAGGAAATCAGCGTTAAGGCGCTCGCCGAACGAATGCAATCTGAAGACAACGTTCAACTGGTGGATGTGCGAGAGCCCCAGGAACTGGAGATGGCCAGTATTGAGGGCTTTGACAACTTTCCCCTGAGCCGATTTTCTGAATGGGGAGAGCAGATTAAGACCCGGCTTGATCCCGACCTTGAGACTCTGGTGATCTGTCATCACGGCATGAGATCGGCCCAGATGTGCCAGTGGTTAATCGGACAAGGATTTACTAACGTCAAGAATGTGGCTGGCGGCATTGACGCCTACTCAGTGCTGGTCAATCCACAGGTGCCGCGATATTAACCGCCAGACAGCCAGACCAGGGATATCAGCCCCGTTAGGCTAACAAGCCATTGCGGTCAGAAACAGGTCATTATCCAAAATCATGGCCTCCAGAAGAACCCGATCGAGGGCTGAAATGCTCCGCATCAGCTTCTCTCTGGCATCCTGATTGAGCCACATCTGTTCGGAGACGACCACCTGAAAGTCTTGTCCACGAACAAATCCATCCTGACGCAGAACTCGGATGGCAGAGACTAAGGTTTGCTTTCGCATTTTCAGGTAGAGCTTAGGTTCATAGCAATTTTTGAGCACCCAAGCACAGGTTTCGGCATCGGTTCTTGCCAATTGATGCATTGCTGCCGTGAACAAATCAGCCACATATTTCGCCCCCATCAGCGCAGTGAAAGGCTGCTGGAAGAGGAGGATGATATTCCGATCCTGAGTTTTCAGGGCGTCAACCATTAACTCGGTATGTAATTTGAAATCGGTAGAGCTGACACTATTCATAGCTATTCTTATGCATTCTTGCTCACATCCTAAGGAGAGAAAGTGAAAAACCAGTGAAACAAATTCCCCCCGGTGGCAAAAACCTAGCGGAGTGGCGTGGCATTGCCATATAGTTAGATTGCGGTCAATTCTTAAGCAATTGTGAAAGCGATTACCATCCTAGGTTCTACCGGTTCCATCGGCACTCAGACGCTGGAGATCGTCACCCAGTATCCGGAACAGTTTCGGGTAATTGGGTTAGCCACAGGGCGCAATGTAGCCATGCTGGCAGCTCAGATCCGGCAATTCCGGCCTCAAATTGCAGCCATTCGTGAGGCCGATCAGCTGGCGGATTTGCGGGCCGCTGTCGCCGATGTCACCCCCCAGCCGATTCTGTTGGGGGGTGAGGCCGGAGTGACAGAAGTTGCCCGCTATGGAGAAGCTGAAGCCGTTGTCACTGGAATCGTCGGCTGCGCGGGCCTATTGCCCACGATCGCGGCGATCGAAGCCGGTAAAGATATCGCCCTAGCCAACAAAGAAACCCTGATTGCAGGGGGGCCAGTTGTTTTACCCCTGATTCAAAAACACGGCATCAAATTGCTCCCAGCCGATTCAGAACACTCGGCTATTTTTCAATGCCTCCAGGGCGTTCCCCAGGGAGGATTACGGCGGATTTTGTTAACCGCTTCTGGGGGAGCCTTCCGGGATTGGCCGGTGGAAAAACTTGCTGAAGTCAAGGTTGCTGATGCGCTGAAACATCCCAACTGGTCGATGGGCCGCAAGATCACTGTGGATTCAGCAACATTGATGAATAAAGGGCTGGAAGTCATCGAAGCCCACTTTCTCTTCGGCATGGATTATGACGATATTGAAATCGTCATCCACCCCCAAAGCATCATCCATTCTCTGATTGAGCTGCAGGACACCTCCGTACTAGCCCAATTGGGTTGGCCCGATATGCGACTCCCCCTGCTTTACGCCCTTTCCTGGCCAGAACGCATCCACACAGACTGGCCCCAACTCGATCTGGTAAAAGCCGGAGACCTGACCTTCCGGGCTCCCGATCACCAGAAGTATCCCTGCATGCAACTAGCCTATGCCGCTGGTCGAGCGGGTGGCTCCATGCCTGCCGTCCTGAATGCAGCCAACGAACAGGCCGTGGCCCTCTTCCTGGATGAGCAGATCCGATTCCTGGATATTCCCCGGGTGATCGAACAGACCTGCGATCGTTACCAGGCCCAAAACCGTCCAGATCCTCATCTGGAAGATATTCTAGACGCCGATCGCTGGGCCAGACAGGCTGTCCTGGAAGCGAGCCAAACCCTCCAATCCAGCCCGGTGATTTCTGTTTGTTAAGAACTTCTTGCGACCGGCCTATCCCTGCCTTGCCTCCGGCAGAATCAACATGGCATCCCCAAAGGAAAAAAATCGATACTGGTGATCAATCGCCTCTCGATAAAGATCCAGCAAGCGTTGACGACCGATCAGGGCACTCACCAACATCAACAAGCTGGAACAAGGCAGGTGAAAATTAGTCACCAAGCCATCCACTACCTGCCATTGATAGCCCGGGTAGATAAACAAATCCACTTTGCCTGAGAGAGGACACAATTCCCCAGATTGGGCCGCCCCTTCCAGCGATCGGGTCGCGGTTGTTCCTACAGCAATCACCCGCCCGCCCCGAGCTTTGGTCCGACGAACCCGTTCCACGGTCTCTGGTGACACCTCTACCCATTCGCTGTGCATCTTGTGATCCGTAATATCCGCCGTTTCCACCGGGCGAAAAGTTCCCACACCCACATGTAAGGTGATGATCGCCCGATCGATGCCCTGATGCTGCAACCGCTCCAACAGCTCTGGTGTGAAGTGTAATCCGGCAGTTGGAGCGGCAGCAGACCCTGGCTTCTCAGCATAAACCGTCTGATATTGCTCTGAACTAGCTTGAGACTGGGTGATATAAGGGGGCAGAGGCATCTGACCCAATCGTTCCAAATGGTCCTCCAGGGACTGTTCTGGCGGCAAGTCAAATTCCAAAATCCGTCCCCCGGTGGCGTCATCCACAGCCACGACCATAGCGCGTAAAAGGGGTTGGATTGCCTCAGACATTGGTCTGGCATGGACCGGCTCGCCGAAAAGAATCTCCGCCCCCAGTTTCAGTCGTCTCCCCGGCTTCACCAGAGCCACCCAACGATGAGGGGCCTGCTTCTCCAAGAGCAAGACTTCGATCGCAGCTCCACTAGCTTTATAGCCATACAATCGAGCCGGTATTACCCGGGTATCATTCAAAACCAGCAAATCTCCTGAGCGCAGGAAATTCGGTAATTCCCGGAAAATGTGATGACTATAATCTGTCGGAGATTTGACCACTAGCAGCCTGGAGGTATCACGGGGAACCACCGGATTCTGAGCAATCAGCCCCTCCGGCAGGTCATAGTCATACGCAGTCAGCAGTCGATCAGCGGCGTCAGCTTTATACCCATTCATCATCAGTTTAATATTCGGTATACACCAGCCCTAAACAGCCATTAAGCATTGTGTCCGCTCCAGAACCAGTAAGTTGGGGGAAAACACCTATATCAGGTCGGGGGCTTCTCCCCTATGGATTTACAGCAACCTCCGCAAGAATAAAGGAGTAGCATCTGTTTGGTTTGCAGTTATGGAGTACATTTATTACCTCTCAAACGCCAGCCTCACCTTGAGGGTTGTCGAACACCTACATGCTGCGCCTCAATTGCCAGTTCGGTTCATGACCGTAATTCACCAAATTGACGGCTGGATTGTCAAGATTAAGTTGAGCCGTCCTCTGAACGCTCAAGACGATGGAGATTTCCGTGCCTATCTGAATGAATTAGGGATTCCCTACGAACCTGAAATCAGAATTCAGATGGCCCTCTGGAGCCTGGAAACTGGTCAATCTGCAGTAGAGGTGATGCGGTGTTATCAGGTTGCGATCGTTTCCCATGGAAATCCTGATCGCAGTGAAATCGAAGAATTTCGCAAGCAATTCGTAATGGGACTGGGCTACTGCCCGGAGACATTAGCCTGAAGCCTCTTACGGTGAATCCCTTTTCAAGCGTTCTTTAGCCTGTTGCCAGAGCACCTCCAGTTCTTCCAACGAATAGTCTGTCAGAGGACGATCCACCGCTGCCTCAACCTGAGAGAATCGCCTGATGAAGCGCCGATTGGTTTCTTGAAGCGCTTCCGCAGGATCGAGGTCGTACCAGCGGGCCAGATTCACGATCGTGAACAGTAGATCCCCAAGCTCTGCCTGCTGCTGGCCCTTACTCTCCTGTAGCAAAGCCTGTTGGAACTCAGCCAGTTCTTCCTCAAACTTACCCCAAACCCCCTCCACATTTTCCCATTCAAAGCCCGCCGTTGCGGCTTTGCGAGAAATTTTCAGAGTTGCCGTCAAAGGAGGCAAGGTCCGTGCATAGCGACTGAGTTTCCGACTCATTAGGGGGGTAGCATCAACGTCTTCCCCTTTCTCAACCCTCTTGATCTGCTCCCAATTCTGGCGCACCTCGTCAACTGTCTGAACCACAACATCTCCAAAAACATGGGGATGGCGTCTGATCAATTTTTCTGTAATACCCTGTGCCACTGCTTCCAGATCGAACTGCCCCTGTTCGCTAGCAATTTGCGACTGTAGCACAACCTGCAGCAACAGATCTCCCAGTTCCTCTGCGATCGCAGAAGGATCCCCTGTTTGAATGGCATCCACCACCTCATAGGCTTCTTCAATCACGTAAGGAATGAGGCTCTGAGGTGTTTGAGCCAGATCCCAGGGACACCCCCCCTCAGGTGAGCGCAACTTTGCTACAACCGCAACCAGGTTTTGTAATGCTTTCAAAACGGTAGATTCAGTCACAAACGACTCCTGCAATCCAGAGTATTGAATTGAAAACTATCGTGGGATCGACGGATCCAGACAGATGTTACCCCCTAGTGCTCCCACTTCCTGGCCATTCTTTTCAAGCATTTGCTGAGACCAATGACGATCGCCACACTTCTTAACAAGATTTTTCATCAAGTGAAACTCTCAGTTGGTCCTCGATACAGATAGTATTTTATGGTTGCTTCGGAGAGTTTCGAAGCACTTCGATTCTATTGATAGCGGTTTGTGCTTGCATGGAATGCAAATCGACCCTCCAAAACAATAATGGGTTGGGGGTTGGGTGGTTCTAGCTACCCAAACGTAAAGCGCCATAGAAAAGCAGTTCGCAGGTAGAAAAGGTTTGACAGCATGACGTTTCATCTCACCTTAGAGGAACCAATGTCTTTAACACGTTCAATCACTGTGACTGACCCTGAAACCTCCTTTCCCATTTCATGGGTTACTGCTTTAGCGTCAACCGGCACTAATATCAGCGCCGCTGTTGATGATGAGGACGAAGAGGACGACGAAGACTTCGACGATGAAGACGAAGAGGACGACGAAGACTTCGATGATGAGGACGAAGAGGACGACGAAGACTTCGACGATGAAGACGAAGAGGACGACGAAGACTTCGACGATGAAGACGAAGAGGACGACGAAGACTTCGATGATGAAGACGAAGAGGACGACGAAGACTTCGATGATGAAGACGAAGAAGAGGAGGAAGAAGAGGAAGAGTAGACTCAGCCCTGATTTCTGGTAGATTCGGCATCAATTGAATGGTGCCCATCTTTTTGATGTCCTCCCCTTGAAAGGAAACATGGCAATCTAGCCCCCAGGATTTTTGCCTGTTGCTCTTTCCAAGGGTTAACTCTTCAAGTTCAATTACCTTTCCTGGAAGGGCGCAACGTTTTGCGCCCTTGATTTTTTCCCCATAATTGCCGTTGCTTGAGGCGTTTAGCGGCTGAACCCAGCCAGTCGCTCAGGCTATGGCTCATCGATCCCAGTTCTAACCCCAGGAAGAGGACGATTGCCTCTCCTCTATATTCTTCGATCGCAGACCGAATCACTCCCGAAGCCATCAGCCAATCCGGTTCGATGTGGCCAAAGTGGAGAAGAATCGCTGCACCTGCCAACCCAATGAGACTGATCCAACCTGCCAGATAAAACAGACGCAGGGTCGTTCCGATCATGGGGCCATGGGACCAAAAAGAGCGATGGCGCAATACTTTCTGGTACGGTCGCCAGATCCATTTCACCCATCCCCATCGCAGATACTGGCGAGAGTAAATATCCAGATCAGGACCAAACATCAAGCCACCAAACAGAAACCCACCAGCAACCAGCAGGGTCAGTTCCCCATTCCGCGTCAAACCATAGCTGATACCCGCAATCCAGGGCAAGCTCCAGAGGGTAATCCGATCGTGGGTCTGACCAGAGGGCATAATGCCAGACAATAATACCGATGTTCTATCTTGCTTTTTGCATCGTAGCAGCAAAAGGTCTGCTACAATAGCTAAGCGTGAAAAAAACGGGCGGTTAGCTCAGTTGGTAGAGCGCCTGCCTTACAAGCAGGATGTCACTGGTTCGAGTCCAGTACTGCCCATAGTTCAGATGATTTAGGCCAAATTATTGGCAATTTGTTCAGAACTAGAACTCTGACTTTCCTCTTTAGTTCTGGTTTTTACAACCCAATGTCCTTTGGGGGATTTTTATCCCGAATTAGGTTTATGCTCTCTATGCTCCCCTCTCAGTTTTTCTTTGAATGTAATCAAAAGACGATGCCGGGAGAAGGGAAATCAAATTTTGTGTGAATTTTGAGACTCTCACACATAATCTCTCAAATCAATGTGAGAGATTTAAACTAGGTTAGTGGCAAAAATTGCCTGGGAAAGATAAAAGCATTAATAAAGTTTAAAGAAGGTATTAGTATACTTCCAACACCTATTTAGGCCTCACTCCCTGCCTCCCCTCTTCCAGAGCGGGCAAGAGGGAAGCAAGGGGTTAGTTCTCCTTACCCCGTAAGGGGAGAAGCGATGCCCTGGGCTTGTTGAAGGGGGGTGAGGGGGAAATCAGGGGCGTCAGTTTACCCTGATCACAGGCTCTTCCTCAGCATGAACCTGGTGCATAAGGCAATCTGCCTCCACGCCAATGCATAAACAAGTTAGCATTCATGATTCTTCCGACGAACAGTCGATGCAACATGATCCCACCCAAGAGTTTTCGATCGAGGGCTTAGCTTTCCAACAGGCTGTGGAACAGCAGGTACGGGAGCGAACCCTGGAACTCGAACAGGCGAACGAAGCGTTGCGACGGGAACTGGAACGCTATCGACAGACTGATGTAGAGCTGCCCTCCCGCGATCTCACCCCACCCCTAGTCTGTATTGCCTCCCCTGCGGCAGGCTGTGATCAGATTGAGGCATCCCTGCGAGAAAGCCAAAGCCAACTGAATACCATTGTCAGCAATCTGCCAGGGGTAGTTTATCGAGCTATTTACCATCCGGATGGGCAGATCTCACTTTCTTTTGTCAGCCACGGTTCAGAGAAATTATTCGGCTATACCCCTAAAGAATTAACCGCATTTTCGACAGCACAACTCCTCAGCCTGCTCCATCCTGAAGACCAATGGTTAGTCCAGAGCAAAGTCCGGGAAGCACAGCAAAGTCTGGAACCCAATTATCTGGAATACCGGGTGATCGCAAAATCGGGAGAAGTCCGATGGATCAGGGATAACGCCCGATTTTCCTGGCAAGAGAATGGGGATTTCATTGTTGACGGGATTGATATCGACATTACGGATCGGAAACAGATCGAAGACAATCTCAACAAGATTGAGCGGTCCTTACGAGAGAGTGAGGAACGATTTCAGGAAATTGCCCGAACCATCAGCCAACTCTTCTTCATTCGATCGGCCAAAACCCGTCAATTCCTCTATGTGAGTCCAGCCTACGAAGGGATTTTTGGGCGCACCTGTGAAAGCCTGTATCAAAATCCTGAATCCTGGCAAGAAGCCATTCACCCCGACGATCTCCCGATCGTAGAACGATCAGTCCAGCAACAGTTCCAGGGAGGATCAGTCAGTCGAGAGTACCGCATTGTCCGACCCGACGGTTCCATCTGCTGGATTACCGCCCAAGTCACAGTGGTTTACGATGAGGCTGGAAGCCCTGAACAGTTTATTGGCTTTGCCGCCGACATCACCCACCGGAAACAAACTGAAATTGCCCTGCAAGTTACCCAACATCAGCTCAAAACCCTACTTTCGGCTAGTCCAGCCGTCATCTATGCCTTAAACCCAGACAATCTGGCCCAGACCCTTTTTATTGGGGAAAATCTCCAGTCCCTCACTGGTTACACTCCGGAAGAGGTCCATAATCACTACCAATGGTTATCAGCCTGTGTCCATCCTGATGATTTCTCCCATGTTGCCCAAAAAGTTCGGCAGTGGGTGAAATCCGGAGCCAGAGGTTCCTTCAACCATCAATACCGTTTCAGACGGGCGGATGGCACCTGGATCTGGGTCGATGACCATTTAACAGCCGTGCGCGATCCGTCAGGGGCCATGACAGAATTGGTCGGTGCTTTCACCAATGTCACCAGTCAGGTTGAGTCCGATCGTCGCCTGGAGCAAATTTCCCGCAATGTACCCGGTGTAATTTACCAGTATCGATTACGGCCCGATGGCAGTTCCCATTTTCCCTATGCCAGTAATGGGATGCGAGAGATCTACGGGGTTTCTCCAGAAGAAGTACGGGAGAATGCATCTGCCGTCTTTGACAGACTACACCCGGACGATCTGGAGCAGGTCAGGCAATCCATTCTGGAATCTGCCGAGCACCTGACCATCTGGCAGTGCGAATATCGCGTCCGATTCGCCGATGGCCATACCCTCTGGGTGGAAGGGCACGCCACCCCCCAGAAAGAATCCGATGGCAGCATCCTCTGGCATGGCTATATTGGTAACATCACACCCCGGAAATCGGCAGAGGCTGCCCTGATCCAGCAATCTGAAAGAGAACATCTGATCTCAGAAATTACCTATCGAATGCGGCAATCTCTGGATCTCAAAGTGATTCTCAACACCACTGTGATTGAAGTTCAACGGGCCTTACAGATCGATCGACTGCTGGTCTATCGGATCTGGCCAGATGGGACCGGCAATGCGATCGCCGAAGCCGTCACCCCCAATCTGGCAAAAATTCTGGATTGCATTTTTCCTCCAGAAGTCTTTCCGGCGGATTGTTATCAGGCTTACATCGAAGGACGAATTTATCAATTAGAAGATGCCACAATCGGCAATATTCCAGAATGCCTGACCGAGTTTCTCCAGGGGTTAGGCGTGCAGGCCAAACTGGTGCTTCCGATCGTCCAGGATAAAACCCTCTGGGGTCTGCTGATTGCCCATCACCAGACGCCTCGCCACTGGCCTACCTGGGAAGTTGACTTACTGAAGCAAATCAGCAGCCAGATGGCGATCGCGATTCAGCAATCTGAGCTCTATCAGCAGGTGCAGCATTTGAACGCAAACCTGGAAGCCCAGGTACAAGAACGCACTGCCCAACTACAACAGTCTCTAGAATTTGAAGCCCTCTTAAAACGGATCACGGATAAGGTCCGAGATAGCCTGGATGAAGCCCAAATTCTTCAGACTGCTGTGCAGGAACTAGCTCGGGGGCTAGCGGTCGAATGTTGCGATACCGGCATTTACAATGCTGACCAGACAACCTCTACGATCGCCTACGAATTTACCCAAACCCTCGCCCCAATCCAGGGACAGACCCTGATTCTGGCAGAGTCCATTCATTCCGAAGTTTATCAGCACCTCTTTCGGGGCGAGTTTTGTCAGTTCTGCGATGTGGGGCTGAATCTACTCCGGCAGGATAAGCTTTTACTGACCGTTCTGGCCTGTCCCATTATTGATGATCAGGGGGTTTTGGGGGATCTCTGGCTGTTTAAACGGCAGGAGGATGTGTTTAACGATCAGGAAGTGCGCCTAGTCCAACAGGTCGCCAATCAATGTGCGATCGCCCTGCGCCAATCTCGCTTGTACCAGGCTTCTCAGTCTCAGGTTCAGGAACTGGAACGGTTACACCACCTCAAAGATGATTTTCTTAGCACCGTCTCCCACGAGTTACGGTCCCCCATGTCCAACATCAAAATGGCCCTACAGATGCTGGAAGTTCTTCTGGGCGTCATTGATACCCAAAAGCGAGTGCCCCCCCAAGGAGAAGCCATTTTTCGGCAAGCCAACTTTGCCAAAGCCGTACAGTATTTTCAGATTTTAGATAAGGAGTGCCAACGGGAAATCAGTCTGATTAATGATTTGCTGGATTTAGCCCGTCTGGATGCTGGGACTACTAACCTGTTTCTGACTGAAGTGACGCTGCAAAGCTGGATTCCCCAAATAGCCAGCGGCTTTATGGAACGAACCCGTCAGCAGCAACAGCAGTTGATCCTGCAAGTTCCCAAGCATCTGCCTCGTTTGACCACTGATTTATCCAGCCTAGAGCGCATCCTGGTTGAACTGTTGCATAATGCCTGTAAATACACTCCTGCCGGAGAAACCATCCAAATCACAGCCAGAGTCGTCAGTGAGTCAGGGATTTCTGGAACTCCCCCATCTCCCCTATCCTCTCCCTCCACTTATTTTCAACTCACTGTCAGCAACTCTGGCGTTGAGATTCCAGACCAGGAGCGTGATCGCATTTTTGACAAGTTCTACCGGATTCCCCACAAAGACCCCTGGAAACATGGGGGAACAGGTTTGGGCCTAGCTTTGGTCAAGAAACTGGTGGAAAGATTACAGGGCAAAATTGAGGTGCATAGCCAGACTGGCCAGACCCACTTTATGGTGTTGCTTCCCCCCACCCTGACTCAATGACCCCATTGCTCAACCATCGTTACCGCATTCTGAGAACTCTGGGTCGGGGAGGCTTTGGAGAGACGTTTCTGGCAGAAGACACCCATCTGCCCTCCGGGCGCAAGTGTGCCATTAAACATTTGAATCCCCTGACCAATAATCCAGCCTGGTATCCGATCGTGCAGGACCGGTTCGCTCGGGAAGCCGCTATTCTAGAAGACCTGGGACAAGGGTGTGATCAGATTCCGAGCCTCTATGCCTACTTCTGTGAGGATGGGCACTGCTACCTCGTACAGGAATGGATTGAGGGGATTACCCTGAAACAAAAGCTCCGTCGGGACGGTCCTTTCCCGGAAGAAGACCTCCCCAGGCTGCTGGTCAGCCTTTTATCTGTTCTGGACTATGCCCACGGCAAAGGGATTATCCATCGAGATATCAAACCAGAAAATATTCTGCTCCGGCAACGGGACAACCAACCCGTGTTGATTGATTTTGGCATCGCCCGCAATCTCCTGGATCAACACCCAGACCCGTCCACCCGTTCGATCGTGGTTGGCACCCCCGGCTTCATGCCCTCTGAACAATTGGCCGGGAAGCCGGTGTATGCCAGTGATCTGTATAGTCTAGGGCTAACTGCCATCTATCTGCTCACAGGCAAAACTCCCCAACAATTGCCGATCGATCCCAAAACGGGAGAGCAGCGTTGGCACGAACTGGTCCCCGCCCTCAGCCCTCATCTGGCGACCATCCTGGATACCGCAATTCAATCCCATCCCCGTGATCGCTATGCCACTGCCAGGGATATGCTCCAGTCCCTGACCGAGGGAGCTGTAACCCTGCCGCCAGCCTCTGCATTGCAGATCGGGATGACTCCCCTGCAGGCCACCACCCGCAATCTGCCGAACCAGCCCATCCCCAAAGTGGCCCAACCCGTTTTAGCGGATCGGGAAACAGCCCGACATCGTCAAATTCTGCTTAATAAAGTCCGGAACTACTGGATTCGCAACGTCCTGGAGCAGTCCCTCCATCAGACCGTGCGATTGGAGTTAGGCTTCGAGGAACGTCCTGATGCCCTAGAACACCCCTGGCGCATGGTCTGGCAGGTGTCCGATCGTCCGGAACAACTCCTGCCGACTGGCCTGCCCGTCATCCAGAAGTTTGACGAACTGGGTCAGGGGCGTACACTTCTGATTTTAGGCGATCCCGGTTCAGGCAAGACCACCACCCTTCTGGAGTTGACCCGTGATCTGCTTCAACGCGCACAACAGGATTTTGAGCATCCCATGCCCGTGGTGTTCAACCTCTCCTCCTGGTCCGAACAAAGAACCAGCATCGCTAACTGGCTGGTGCAGGAATTAAAAACTAAATATCAGGTGTCTCCAGAGATTGGACGCCGCTGGGTAACCCAACAGCAGTTACTTCTGATGCTGGATGGTCTGGATGAAGTTCGACCTGATTTACAAGCAGTCTGCGTCCAGGCCATAAACCAGTTCATGGAAACCTGCGGGCAAACGGAGATCGTTCTCTGCAGCCGACTGCGAGACTATGAGGCCCTTACCGTTCAATTATGCTTTCAGGCTGCTATCCAGTTACGTCCCCTCACCCCCGCTCAGATTAACCAGTACCTGACCTGGGCTGGACCAGACTTGAAAGCTGTGCAGACAGCCCTGCAAACCGATATCATTCTGCAGGAACTGGTGCGATCGCCGTTGATGTTGAGCATCATCACCCTGGCCTATCGGGGTGAAGCCATCACCGAGTCTCCCCACCAAACCCTGGAGGAACGGCAAAATCACCTGTTTCGGACCTATGTGGAGCGAATGCTGCAGCAACGGGGTCGGAACAGCCCCTATAAACCAGCCCAAACTCTTCCCTGGTTACAATGGCTGGCCCGGCAGATGGTCCGAGACTCCCAGACCATTTTTCTGATTGAGCGATTACAACCGAGCTGGTTGGGAGGCAATCGGCAACGCTGGCTCTATAGCCTGCTGGTGGGGGGAGCCGGAGGACTGGCGATCGGATTAGCTGGTGGACTGCACGTTAGCTTACTGTTCAGCCCCAACATTGGGGTGAGTTCGGGCCTAATTCTGGGATTGGCTGGCGGGCTGGCAACTGGTAGCCTGCTGGGTCTGATGCTGCCCCAGGTTGAACCAGTTGAAACCCTGCGCTGGTCCTGGAAAAAGGCCCGAGCCCATTTTGCCATTGGCCTGGGATTCGGTCTTCTAGTCGCCCTTGTTTTCAACCTGGGCAGTAATCTGATCACCCTCCACTTCTTTGGGCATTGGCGATCGCTATCAGAATGGACCCAGTATGGCTTTCGTGGTCTTGGTATTGGCCTGATCGTTGTGTTCATGCGTGGTCTGACGGGTCCTGGGATTGAAACCAACACATTTCCCAATCAGGGCATCCGACAATCGGCCCGCAATGCAATCGTGTTTGGTGGCGTTGGCGTTCTAACCCTAAGCATTCTGGCCCGGATTCTGGAACTCCCAATCCTTTATGGAGCCGCAATCGGGCTGCTACTGGGACTTTTCTCCCCCGCTGGACTGGCCTGTCTGCAGCATGTCACCCTGCGCCTGCTCCTCTGGCAACAGAATCGTATTCCCTGGAACTATGGCCAATTCCTGGACCATGCCTGTCAGCTAATTTTTCTACAACGGGTCGGTGGGGGGTATATCTTTATGCATCGGCTGCTTCTGGAATATCTGGGACAGGATCGTTAGTCTTTGTCACAATGTTGATAGTTTTGCAGCAAAGCCTGACGCTGTTTAATATCCGCCCCATACTGCCCCAACATTAACCGCCACAGCATCCGACCCAGACAGGAAGAGGCTCGCCAGGAAAAGATCGCGTCCTGCAAATCGATATGGCTGCGCTCAAACAGAAAATGGCCAGTCAGGCCAACGAACTGGGTCAGGGGCAAAGCAAGCAAAATCCAACCCTTATGGAAGATCCAAGCTGAAAACAGCAGCCCGTAGAAAAGCAGAATACCGATGACATGGAGAGCAATATTGGCGGGATGCTGGTGTTTGAGCACAAAAACATCCCAGTAGTCCGTAAATGGATGATCCAGAGATCCATTGATTCGGTTTCTCAAAGAGGGCGAAGGCTGGAAATTGCTCATATCTCAATCCCATCAAAATATTTTCTGTGTCTTTGCGGTGAATGCCAAGATCAACCACCCAGGCGCGGAGGCGCGGAGCAATGCTCGGCAGGGGAAGGGCTCAATACCGTGCCCAGGGAGTCTCGGCCCAATCGATCGCTCACCTGCCCCTGGTGCACAACCTGAACACCTTGAATATAGACGGCCTGGACAATCGTCTCGGATCCGCGCTTAACCATACGAGGTTCCCCGTCTAACAGGGGATCGGATAGTTCTAGGGGAGGACTGATAGGCTGGCTCAGGGCCTGGGGGTCGAGTAAGACCAGATCCGCTCTAGCTCCAATTTTCAGCACACCCGTATCGAGGCGAAACCAATGAGCTGGTTCTCCGGTTACCCGGTGGATAGCGGCAGTGGGGGTGAGAAAGCCAGTCGTCACAGCCTGTTTCAGCAGCGATAAAGCGCCATCGTAGTAGCCCAGATTGCGCACATGGGCTCCCGCGTCGGTGAAACCAGGCAGAATGTCAGGATGGCTCATCAGAGCCAGTCGGGGAGCCAATCGATCGTTCGCCCCAGTTGCCACCCAGCGCAGATCAGTGTCGTAGTCCTGCAACGCCTGGATGAAGCCCTCAAGGGGATCCTGCTGCCGCCGCTCGGCAATAGCAGCAAAGTTCAAGCCCTCCCAACTAGCGTCTGGGCAATGAACGACTTCCATCAGCTCTAGCTGCCGGTGGAACGATCGACGCCGTCCCCCCAACCAGTCCTGGCGAAACTGCTGGCGAAACTGGGCCGATCGCCACAATTGCTGCCGTTCCTGGCGGGAGGCACAGTTGTTCAGTTGCACGCCAGCCGGGAATTCTTCAAACAGAGGGGTGACGGGGCCATCGGAGTAGATCGTAAAGGGTTCGGTCAGGGTCTGAAATCGGACATTGCCGCCCAGCAAGCGATTCCAGATCCAGAGGAGCGGCCCAAAAGATCGCCAAAGACGCCGATCGTGGACCACATCCAGGGCCGAGAGCACCGTCAGCCGTAGAGGCCGCCGTCCCAGGCCCAGACCCATCCGCAGAATGTCCAGGAAGGAGGCGAGTCGCTGTAAATTGGGCGTCACCTGAAAGACTCGATCGCGCTCCCGGCACAGATCGGCCAGCATCGCATACTCCCGAAAGCGGGCATGCTGGGATGGAATGGTATGGCCCCGCCAGACCCCACCCATCCGGTGCCAGGGAAACATATCAATTGACAGCCCAACAAATCCGGCATCCAGGGCATCCCTGGCGATTTGTTGCATCGCTGCCAGATCCACAGCCGAGGGGTCTACCGTCAGGCTGCGATCCAACCCCATAACATGGGCTCTCAGAGCACTGTGGCCAAACAGGGGGGCGACATTCGGTCCCAGTGGCAACTGTTGCAGATGAGCCAGATATTCGGTGGGGGTTTGCCAGGACTTCGATTGCTGCAACCATTTCTGGATCAGGCGATGGGAGAGGGTTTCTACCCGCTGAAACAGATCGGCCAGAACTTGCGGTTCACCAATCGCAATGGACAGGCTACAGTTGCCAATGACCACCGTGGTTACCCCATGGCGCACCGATTCACTCAACCCTGGTGCAATCTCCAACTCCAGGTCGTAATGGGTATGAATATCGACAAAGCCCGGTGTTACCCAGAGGCCCGAGGCATCGACCACGGTCTGAGCCGCGATCGCAAGATTGGGTTGCATCGCTGCAATCCGGCCATTCTGGATACCCAGATCAACCCGCAGCGGAGGGGTGCCCAGGCCATCAAACACCCATCCCCCCCGAATCAGCACATCCATGAACTATGCCGCCGATCGGGGGGTTCGCCGTCGCAGGAGCATACCACCAACTACCCCCACCAGCAATCCACCGATTCCACCTGCGATCGCCAAAATCCAGCCCGATCGTTGGGCAGCCGCCAAGACTGGATTATCCAGCAGATTTGCAGAAAAATGCAGGGATTGAATTGTCCACTTGTTCTGAAACTTTTGCATCACAGCCGTCCAGCGCATTGCCATCGTAGCCAGGTTGCCATCGGCGAAAGAAAAGGTGGCCCTGGCATCTCCGTGAGCCACCCCAGTCTCCTGCGAGAGAAACGTAGTTGGCGCATCCACCTTAACCGTCATCTCGATCGATTTAATGGGACCGGCTAGCTGCTGCGTCCAGTACTGCTCAAACTCACGAATATTGCTGAAGATATGGTTATCCACCGTCGTGATTGTAAACGTGGGATGCAGGTAGGGTTCAATCTGAGAAAAATTGCGGGTATTAAGAGCTTTGAGGGCAATTTCTCGCGTCTGGATAATGGCTTCATGATCTTGCTGGCGGGCATCGGCCAAAGCCGGTTGCCCCCCATTCACCATCGCCAGCAGAATCAACAGGCTCACCCAAAGCTGAATTGCTCGATATCCGATCGTCTGCCACTGCTTTTTCATGGGCTGATCTCGCATCTATACAAATTTGAATTGTGACCCAGACTGGTTACAAAGGTGTTGAGTCCAACGCCGCTCAGCCCGGTAGGCTAAGGGGTAACCCATAGGCTGGATGATTGTCATCATATCCGCAGCCAGGCGGCAGGAGACAGCAACCAGGGCAACTTCAAACCAACCCACAGCAGCCACAATCACATTCTTCAGTCCTGCCACCAGCAGATTTTTTCCAAAAACCCTAGGGCTTCCATACTGTGAGATGGAAAAATTGCATTAACTTTAATAAAGGTCACCCCAAACCCGTGGCTTCCGTGAAGGCTTTCTGACAACGCCTTGAGCAAGACAGACCCGACACAGGCTTTGCTAATAACAGCACATCGCTTCTAAATCAGGATGACACCATCGCTGGCACACCATGGTTGAGCAACTGCAGTCCCATTACACCTTCACCTGGACCCATCACATCGCCGATATCCCCCAAACCGCATGGGACGGGATGGCCATACCCTTGAAAACCCCCTTCCTAGAGTGGGAATGGTTGTACAATCTGGAAACTTCTGGAAGTGCCACCGCTCAAAACGGTTGGCTACCTAACCATCTCACCGTCTGGCGCAACCACCAGCTCATTGCTGCGGCCCCACTCTACGTCAAAGGTCACAGTTATGGGGAGTTTGTGTTTGATCAGCAGTGGGCCGATCTGGCCCATCGCCTGGGCATTCGCTACTACCCCAAACTTCTGGGCATGGCCCCCTTTACCCCAGCGGTGGGCTACCGGTTTCTGATCGCACCCGATGAAGATGAGGAAAGCCTGACTGAAATGATGGTGGCAGAGATCGACCAGTTCTGCGATCACAATCGCATCTCTGGCTGCAATTTTCTGTACGTCGATCCCAACTGGCAACCCCTGATCGAGCGCTACGGCTTCACCTCCTGGCTGCACCACAGTTACATCTGGCAGAACAACGGTTTTCACAGCTTTGAGGATTACCTGGCCCTCTTTAATGCCAATCAACGCCGCAATATTAAGCGGGAGCGCAGGTCGGTCGAGCATGCCGGATTGCGGCTCCAGGTGCTTTCGGGAGATGAGATTTCCAGGGGATTGTGCTCCCTGATGTACGACTTTTACAGCGATACCTGCGACAAATTTGGCTGGTGGGGCAGCAAATATCTGACCCGCGCCTTCTTCGAGCAACTGTATCCCAATTACCGTCATCGGGTGGTCTTAGTCGCAGCCTATGCTGAAGCGGACGATCGTCGGCCCGTCGGCATGTCCATCTGTTTAACCAAAGGGGATCAACTCTATGGACGCTATTGGGGCAGTATTCAAGATTTTGACTGCCTGCATTTTGATGCCTGCTACTACACCCCGATCGATTGGGCGATCCGTCAGGGCATCCAAACCTTCGATCCGGGGGCTGGGGGTCGCCACAAAAAGCGGCGGGGTTTCCCAGCCGCGCCCAATTACAGTCTGCACCGCTTTTATGACCCTCGGCTGACCCAGATTCTCCAGGCCTACATCAGGCAGATTAATGAGATGGAACAACAGGAAATTACTCAGGCGAATGCTGAATTGCCCTTCAAACAGGGGCATCCTAATAGTTAACAGGAAACCTTCATCCTGATTCCCCACCCAAGAGGAACATCCATGATCAGGTTGCCCAGTCCCAAACGGATTCACCATTTCACTTCCATCCTGCTCGGTTCAGTTTTGATCACTGGCTTCAGCCCCATCACGATCGCCCAAACTCCCGCTGCCTGCAACTTACAGAATTCTGCAGGCAATTTGATCGAGCTTCCAGGAACCTGTCCGCCTAAGAAGGCCCCCCCGCCACCCACCCTGCCTCAGAGCCGCAAAGCCCAGTGTACCCAGCTCCGCCAAGTGGTCGAGACTGCAGGCGGATCATTTAAACCCGGTAGCCCCACCGTTGAAGACCCGGATGGGTCCAAAATCATGGCCCATGCGGAGCAAACCGCCAGGGCTTTAGAGGGAATGACCTTTGAAGATGCCAAAATCAGGGAATATCAGTCGCGCCTGATCACATTCATGGGAGGACTCAGCCGAGTGATGCGGGTCCAGATGGAAGCCAAACGCCTGAAGAATAAAGACGCTGAGCTAGCTGCTTTTCTGGAACTCCTAGGTCTCATGCAGCAGGCTGAGCCATGGATGACAGAAATGAGTACCTATTGCGAAATCAAACAGAAGAGTTAAGCGGAACACCCGCCTTTCGATGCCTGACTTATACTTCAGGCAGGAATACCCTCAACGTCTGAACAGGTCCAACCGCAGAATTACCATCTATTTTCTCCAAATAGATTAGTAACCATGGCCAGGTTTCACTTGACTGCTATCCTGCTCGGTTCGGTCCTCATGGTCGAGTTCAGTCCAGTCACGATCGCCCAAACCCCGGCTGCCTGCAACTTGCAGGATTCTGTAGGTAATCTGATCAATCTGCCGGGGGTCTGTAAATCCCAGCCTCGGCCAGCCTCCCTATCCCCCCGATTGATCACGGGAAGTCGATCGGCCCAGTGCCAGAAACTTCACGACATCACCACGATCAGGCTTGAGGGTTCCTTTAGTACTCAAGTTCAGGTAAATGCATCCACCAGGGTCTCAGGGTCCAATCAGGCCCAAACGACCTCCTCCGTAACCGTTACCCCCAATAGTCAGTCCAGAATAGCTACCCGAGCAGACCTGATTCAGGGGATTCAGAATATGGCTACCTTGACCGATGATCAGGTCAAGCAGCTCACCGGAATCACCTTTCAGGACTCTCAGTTGGACGCCTACCGGGGCCTAATGATTCAATATGGAAAACAGCGGAGCCAGAAATTTCGCCAATTGCTGACCGCTAAGCTGACGGATGATCAATTAGGGGAGCAATTTGGTAAGACGTTGTTGGGTGTCGATCAACCCCAACCTGTCTGGAGCCAGGAATTAGAAAAATATTGCCCCTCGACTCGTAAGACCAAGACTCTACAACCATTTTGACCAGGGATAGGGGTGCCTTTATTCGGTCAAGGGGCAGAATGGGCGATCGTTCGTCATAATTTCGTCATAATAGAGCTATCTCCTGCCAGAATTGGAACCGGGGATAGGGATCGATCTCCGATTGTGAGTCCTCTCCATGTTCCCCCTGGCCACAGTCAGTTGATGAAGGTTATATTAAGGAATTGTTCCCGACATTACAGTTTTGTTAACGATGACTCAGGTAGTTGGAACCACCGAATCGATTGATGACAGGCTCTCCCGACGCCACATTGAGCTGGATCCAGGCGGATACTTTGTGATCTATGTGGATCGGGAGACCCAGTTGATCTGTGCCAAGCACTATACCAATGTCATCAACGATCGGGGATTGGCCTGTGATCCTGAAACGGGAGAGCCCATTCCCTGCAGTGGTGGGCTCACTCGCCTGCCCAATGCCATTTTCACTGGCCGAACGGCCAAAGAATTGTGTGTCAAACTGTTTGAGGAAACCCAACCCTGCCCAGTAAACTATCTGGATCACGCCGCTTACCTGGGGCGAGAATTTATGCGGGCAGAAGTAGCCCTGGTGAACGGGCAGGAATACATTCAGGATTAGTTGGGTTTTTATTGAGCAACTTCTCGAAAACTGCGGATAACAGCCTGTAACTTCGGGCTGTTTTTGGCATAGCGCGATCGCAAGGTCCAGGAAATAATCTGGTTGTAACTAGTGGCCGTCTCTACAGTGGTATGCAGGTAGGTCACATTCAGGTTATCGATCGTCCCTTGAATTTCGTACTGCAGGGCAGGCACACCGTTGACCGTTAACTTTTCCGGATCACTGACCTGGGGAGAGGTCAAATTCTTGACCAGAATCTCTCGGGTCAATTCAGAGTGGCGGGCCAGCGTCATGTCCTTAAAATCCGACTTGCTTTCACTGAGGACAATGGTGTAAAGCTCATCGGCTCGGTTAGAAACCTGTAATTCCGCTTTTTCATTCAAATCCCGATCTTCTTTCCAATCCACTGGCACAGTCACCTGGAGTTTGCCATCTGAACTGGTGACAACCTTAGTCGCCTCGTTGGTCGGCTGGCCAGTTGTCGGTTCAGCGATCGGGGTAGTCTGGCGAGTGGCTTGATTATTACTGCGGGTTGGCTGAACCAGGTCATCAATGGCCTTGTTCAGCACTCCACAACCTGAAAGGCCCCAGGTCAGGCCCAAACCAACAATACTGAAAAATTTGATCAACCCAGAATTCATACGGATCCGCCGGTTAATACATGACATTTTACCGTATACAACCTGTGGAAACTCAGTATGCTAAGTCTCCACAAGGGGTTTCCCAAAAATCATTAAATCTTTTTTACAAGCCCGTACCTCTCCACAAAAAAGTCATATTTCCCTGCCAATCTGTAGTTTAAATGACCTCATGAAAAGGCTATGGCTACTGAGATAACTGTAATTACCCAACTGTCCTACCACCTGCTGCGGCTTCATCAACAGCAGGCTACAGGAGAGCTTGTCATTACACCGGCCCATGCATCCGCAGGCCAGTGGCATCTGTACTTTTATCTGGGTCGATTGGTCTACGCCACAGGGGGTCATCACCGGGTTAGACGATGGTACCGGATCCTGAAACAGCATTGTCCAGCATTGCTGACGAACAAAACTTTGATGAACCTGGAGGCTACAGAAGAACCCTGGGAGATGCATCATCTAAACTATGCCCTGCGCCAGGGCTGGATCACGGCTACCCAGGTCAAATCAATGATCAGCAGCAGTGTGAAAGAAGTCGTTTTTGCTTTTGTGGATCAGGAAGCTCCAAAGACGGAGTGGCGTCCCGGCAAGTTTATTTCCCAACCCAGCATATTTCTCTCGATCGAGCAGGTTTTGCAGGAGGCCCGAGATCTGCGGGACCAGTGGCAAAAAGGCGGGTTGAAGCATTTACAAGATTTGCTGACTCTCTTTTCCCCTGATATGGCTCCCCAACTCAAACACCCCGAGCGGCTGAAGTCTCAGGTTTCTGAGACAGCCTATCAGAGTTTAACGAAGCTGATGAATGGCAAACAGACTCTGTGGGATGTTTCAGTTCACATGCAGAAACCACTGCCCGTTTTGATTCGCTCTCTATTGCCGCTCCTCCATCAAGGGGTAATCGAACTGAAGACAGTTCCTGATTTTCCAGCTCCTGTCCTCCGCAATCGCCAGCTTACATCCCCATCTTCTTTGACCAGAAAAGGATTGATCGCCTGCATTGACGATAGTCCAGTCATTGGGGAGGTTCTGGACAGCATGCTTGCCCCCCTCGGCTATGAAGTGTTCACGATTCTCAACCCCCTTCAGGGAATTGCCACCCTGCTGGAACGCAAACCCGATCTGATTTTTCTGGATCTGGTCATGCCCAACACCAATGGGTATGAACTTTGCAGTTTTCTGCGTAAAACGTCAACGTTCCAAAATACCCCAATCGTGATTCTGACCGGTCACGATGGCGTTATCGATCGGGTCAGGGCCAAATTAGTCGGGGCCTCTGAATTTCTGGGGAAACCCCCAGAACTGGCGAAGGTCCTACAAGTTCTGGACAAACAACTGGGAAAGGCCACTGCTTCCCCAGTTACTGACGAGGCGGTACTCAACCCTCATCTCGCGACAACCTGATCCATTCCTAGCCTGCGATTTTTGACGGGCTTTCTGTCGGAAAGCCCCTACCAGACCTGCAATTCTCATCCCTTCTGACTCTTTAAGGAGAGACCTATGACTACCGTTCTTGTTGTTGAAGATACCCTGACCCAAGCAGAAGTAATGGTTGGCGCATTGCGGCAAGCCGGTTTTAACACGATCGCCGTCACCAGCAGTGAAGATGCCCGCATCAAACTCAATCAGCAAAAGCCCGATCTGGTAATTCTGGATGTCGTCCTGCCTGGAGAGAGTGGTTTTGAACTCTGCCGGGAAATCAAAGAAAACCCGGAAACCAACAGTATCCCAGTGGTCATTTGTTCCACTAAAAACGGTGAAATGGACAAGTTTTGGGGGCTAAAACAGGGCGCTTCTTCCTACCTGACAAAACCGATTGAGCCTGCGGAACTGGTCCGAACCGTGAGACTATTGACCCCCTGATCAGGTTACATCCTGCTTCTCAATCCCTGTCAGTTAATCAGGATGCCTGCTCTCCAGGCGTTCCATGGACTTTCTCGCCATTATTGGACCTTGAACAGACACCCCTATGGCCCCCATCCTTTCCCCCCAGTCTAAGACCCAGCAGTTCCTGAGCTTCCGTCTGCTACCTAACACCCAGGCCATGGTATCCACTGAGCAGTTGACTGAGGTGCTCAGCCTATCTCTGGCCCAGATTGTTCCAATCCCAGATGTGCCTCCCCAGGTCATGGGTGTATGCAACTGGCGGGGAGAGGTGCTGTGGCTGGTGGATCTGGGCTATCTGTTGGGCTTCACCCCACTTTTTTCCCAGGGCTATCGCCAGTCTAACTACAGTGCGATCGTCCTTCGCCATCAAGACGCCACCTTGGGCCTAGTAGTGGATCAAGTAGGGCAAATGCTCTGGTGTAGTCCGGAACAGATTCAACCTCTGGCCCCTGGCCAGCTTGCGCCTGCCCTCTCCCACTGCGCTCAAGGATACTGGCTGGATAGTCAGGGCATCCCGTTCCTGATCTTGAAGGGGGATGCGATCGTGGAGCAACTGTAATGGTCTAAGCCCTCCCAATGGGTCTGGCCCTACTTCCATCGCACAGGTTCCCCGCGCTTCAACCCCTGATCAAATTCTCTTTGGCAGTCTGGATAGGCTTTCCAGGCTCCCAAATTGTTGTGTCAGTACAATCGATCCCTCTCATCCCGATGCGGCATTGTCTGCAATGTCCCTGCCACCCTTATAAAATCTGTCAAAGGAAATTGCCATGTTATTGAACGATCGGAGTTCCAGTTCCGCTCCAGCCAACCCTTCCCAGGGAATGCCAACCGCAGACCGTTCCGTCAACGGTTCTGTCAACGGCTCTATTAACGGTGAGGGCGGAGGTTCGCCTCTGGAACAGCCTCCCAAGCCTCCAAAACCCTCCTGGATGCTGCCGACCCGCTTCAATCGCCTCAGTTTACGGGCTAAAGCGACTCTGTTGGCCATCGCGCTGGGTACAGTGCCCGTACTGGCGATTGGGGGTGCCGCCTACCTGCTGGCCAATCGCTCCATTACCCAGCAGACGATCGAGAGCAAACAAACCCGAGCAGTCAGTTTGGCCGACAAAGTAAACCGCTTCATGTTTGAACGCTATGGAGATATTCAGGTACTAGCCAATCTAACCGTTCTCCGCAACGCTGGTTTAAAGAAAGTCATCTCTCCGGCGGAACAATCCAGAGTACTGACTGACTACACCCAGTTTTATGGTGTGTATGACAGCATTGCGGTTTTTGATCTGGATGGGAATCCTGTGGTTCAATCTCAGGGTTCCCCCCTGGGTAATCACCGAGATCGGGGCTATTTTCAACAGGCTCTCAAGACTGGCAAGGCAATCATTTCAGCCGTAGAAGTCTCCAAATCCAATGATCAGAGTGTGATTCATTTTGCCGCTCCAGTGCGGGACAGCGCCACAAATAAGGTCATTGGGGTCGTGCGAACTCGTATGCCCATCAAATATCTGGAGGATGTGGTTCGGGACTATGCTGCATCAGGAGATGAGTACCACCTGCTCGATTCATCGGGTAAATTCTTCATTGCCGCTGAGACGGAACAGGTAGGTCGAGATGCCTGGACTGACTTCCCTAGACTGGCTGAGTTCAAGGGGTCTAAAAATCCAACTGTGCAAATTTCAATTGATCAAATTGACAAAGCCCAACAGGTAGCTGCCTATGCCCCTCTAGGTTCCTTTAAAGAGTTACCTGATCTGGGTTGGAGTACGATCGTAGCCACAGACACCAAGATTGCATTCGCCGCTCAGCGCCAGTTGCTCTTAACCTTGGCTCTGGGAACTGGTGCTGCTGCTATCCTGGTGTCGATCATTGCAACGGTCCTAGCGAACCGGGCCGTTCGCCCAATTCAGGCAGCAGCCCAGGCGGTGGAGAACATTGGTCAGGGCAATCTGGAAACTCGCCTCCAAGTCGCCGGGGAGGATGAACTGGCCGTGCTGGGGTCTAACATCAACCTGATGGCGGAACAAATTGAAACTCTGGTGGAAAACCAGAAAGCAGAAACGGAACGGATTGAGCAGGCCCGTCAGGAAGCCCGTCAGGAAGCGGATGCCCGCGCCGAAGAGCAGCGGCACCAAAAAGAGACCCTGCAGAAACGAGCCCTGGAACTGCTGATGGAGGTGGACCCGGTAAGCCGAGGTGACCTGACCATCCGGGCTCAGGTCACCCCGGATGAAGTGGGAACGATCGCGGACTCCTACAATGCCATCATTCGCTCCCTGAGACAGATTGTGCAACAGGTGAAAACGGCTTCTGCATCGGTAACGGAAACTGCCAGCAGCAACGAAACTGCCGTCAGCAGCCTGTCTGAAGAAGCAACCCAGCAGATGAAGGCCATTGCAGGAGCACTCCAGCAAATTGAAGCGATCGCCACCTCCATTCAGGGGGTTGCGACCCGCGCCAAACAAGCAGAAATAGGGGTGCAGAAAGCAGGCCAAACCCTGCGGGCGGGAGACGAAGCCATGAACCGAACCGTATCCGGGATTTCCGCCATCCGGACCACTGTGTCTGAAACGGCCAAGAAAGTGAAGCGCCTTGGGGAAGCATCCCAGAAAATTTCCAAAGTGGTCAACCTGATCGGGAACTTTGCAGCTCAAACCAACCTGCTGGCTCTGAACGCAGCCATTGAAGCAGCCCGAGCTGGTGAAGAAGGCCGAGGTTTTGCGGTGGTTGCCGAAGAAGTGCGATCGCTGGCTCAACAGTCCACTGCAGCCACCGCTGAAATTGAACAACTGGTAGAGGAAATCCAGAGCCAGACCAATGAGGTGGTGACGGCCATGGAAGCTGGAACGGAACAGGTGGTGGCGGGAACCCAACTGGTAGAGGAAACTCGCCAGAAACTCTCCCAGATCAGTGCTGTGAGTGCCCAGATCAACAAACTGGTCAAGGAAATTTCCCAGGCTACCGCAGTACAAACCCAGGTTTCCACCACCGTGACGCAAACGATGCAGGCGGTGGCCCAGATTGCTGGGGATACATCCAGGCAGTCGGAAACGGTGGCCCAATCCTTTACCCAGCTCCTGGCAGTGGCCGAAAATCTGCAAGTGAGTGTGGCCAAGTTTAAGGTCGGATAGGGAGAGCAATCCTCATGGCAGTAGATATCGAAATTCAGGACCAAGCCTATAAGTTCTTCATGCAAGAATCCATCGAGTTCTTGCAGACGATCGAAAGTGGGTTGCTCAACCTACGTACCGATCGCAGCACACCTCAGATTCATGCCCTGATGCGGGCAGCCCATTCGATTAAAGGTGGCGCAGCCAGTGTTGGCCTGGAGAGCATCCAGATTCTGGCTCACCGTCTGGAAGACATCTTTCGAGCCTTCTACTCAGACACGACAGAAATTGATGGGGAGCTAGAAAACGACCTCCTGCAGGCTTTTGATTGCCTGAAAGCTCCCTTGCTGGAGCAAATTCAGACTGGACAGCACGACTTCATGACGGCTCTGGAGCAAGGAGAACCTATCTTTACCCGTCTGGAAACCCGTCTGGCCGATGCCCTGAGTTCCAATGCCGAACTGCCCACAGCGGCTGAACTGGGGATTGATATTGTCCAGGCCGTTTTTACCGGTGATGTGGAAGGGGGATTAACCCGCCTGGAACACATTCTGTCCCATCCAGAAGGGGCCGAAGTGATGGGTGAGATTCGGGCCCAGGCAGAGGTCTTCGTCGGCATTGGCGAACTCCTCAACCTGCCCGGATTTAAGGCGATCGCTGAGGCTACCATCACGGCTCTGAACACCCTACCTCAGGAAGCTCTGGCGATCGGCTGGGCTGCCATCTCAGACTTTCGAGCGGCTCAGGCGTTCATCATTGCAGGCGATCGGGAACAGGGAGGACACCCCCTCTCCCTGCTGGCGTTTTCCCAACCTGTAAGCATCGCGAACGATACTGATCCTGAACCCGATCCTAAAAATCTGGATGAGCTGTTTGGCAACCTGGATGAAACCAGCTTCATTTCGAGCCTGGATCTTCAGCCAGATGGGAGGACAGAAGTTGTTCGCCTAGAATTCGAAACCAGAGATAACCTGGACGGCAATGAAGACCTGGAGGCCATTTTTGGCCAGTCCCTCAATCTCTCCGTTCTGGAGGAAATTCCAGCGGCCCTGACTGCCCCCCCCGAAGATCTGGAAGCCATTTTTGGCCAATCTCCCAATCTGTCCATGGCTTTGGAGGAAACCCCAGAAGCGCTAGTTGACTCCCCCGAAGATCTGGAAGCCATTTTTGGCCAATCTCCCAATCTGTCCATAGTTCTGGAAGACCTCGACTCTGTTCCAGAGAAAACCCAAAACGATCCAGTGGTGGAGATCCTGCCACCCGTCAACCCAGATCCCCAAGCCACCCCAGACGCCCCCTATCTGGCGAATACGGTCAAAGTCGATCTCAGCCGTCTGGAACGTTTGAATAACCTGGTGGGAGAGTTGGTCACCCACGAAAACAGTGCCCTTTCGCAAAATCAGCAATTGCAGGGAACCCTGGACCTGACCCTCCTTCGCCTCAGTCGATTTGAACAGATCACCAAGCAATTGCAGGACTGGATCGATCGGGGGCAAAATACCCAGGTCCAGATCCAGAGCCCCGATCGGGCAGCCTCCCTGAATCTTTCCCTGACAGAGTTTGATCCACTCCAGATGGATTCCTACAGCCATCTTCATCTGCTCGTCCAGGAAACGATCGAAGAGATGGCCCAAGTGGGTGAAGCCATGCGAGATATGATGCTGTTGAACCAGCAATCCCAGCAAACCCTACGGAAAAAACAGCAGACCCTGAAACAGGTGCGTAACGACTTGCTGTGGTCCCGCATGTTACCCCTGGGGGATCTGTTACAGCGGTTGCCGCGCATGGTCCGGGATCTGGCCCACCGCTACCATAAGCAGGTCACCCTGAAGCTGAGTGGCACCGCCACCCTGGTCGATAAAGCCATGTTAGAGCGGCTGTATGACCCCCTGGTCCACCTGGTCCGCAATGCCTTCGACCATGGGATTGAATTACCAGAAACCCGTCAGGCAGCCGGAAAAGCAGCCCAGGCGACGATCGAAATTCGGGCCTATCACCGGGGCAATCAAACCTACATTGAAATCCGGGATGATGGGCAAGGGATCGACCCAGAAAAAATTCGCCAGAAAATTGTGGCTCTAAACCTGGGAACAGCCAGCGAGGTTGCAGCCTTAAACCTGGAACAACTGTATGAGTATCTGTTTATGCCAGCCTTTTCCACCGCAACCCAGGTGAGCGAACTATCGGGCCGGGGCATGGGCCTGACCACCGTCCGATCTCAGGTCAAAGCCCTCAAAGGTTCCCTATCCATCCTGTCAGAGCCGGGACAGGGAACTACCTTCGTTTTAAGGTTACCCCTCACCCTGACGATCGCCAAACTGCTGGTCTTCTCCGCCAATGGCAATTTGATGGCCCTGCCGATCGACACCTTGATGGCCATTCTGACAGTTCCCGATGCTGAAATTCAAACCATCCAGGGTCGCCAGTTTTACTCCTGGCAAGGACAGTTGCTTCCCCTCTACCCCCAGTCGGAATTTGGCCACCAGTATCCCCTGGTTCGCCAGGACACCGATAACCTGAAGGCCATGACCCTGCCTGAGGATGGGAAAACTCCCCTGCTGTTGATTTCAGGTGGGGATAAGGTGATCGCGTTGGAAGTGGATCAAATCCTCCAAGAGCAGGAACTGGTGATCAAGCCCTTTGGCAGAGCTGTGAACCCACCTCCCTATCTGTATGGCTGTACAATTCTGGCAGATGGGGCACTAGTTCCAGTGATCGACGGTCCGGCGTTGGTGGCCCAATGGCTGCGATCGAGCACAGGGACAGAACCCAAACCACCGATGCCCCCACCGATCGTGCCCCACCAGGAAACAGCCACCATTCTGGTAGTAGACGATTCCCTGACCACCCGCCAGACCCTGGCCCTGACGCTGAAAAAAGCTAATTATCGGGTCGTGCAGGCTCGGGATGGTCGGGAAGCACTGGAACAACTGCGGCAGGAACCGGGAATCCAAGCCGTTTTCTGCGATATCGAAATGCCCCAGATGAATGGCTTTGAATTTCTTAGCCACTGCCGTCAGGAATTTTCTCGGGCAGTTCTTCCCGTCATTATGTTGACCTCCCGCAGTAGTGATAAACATCGACGATTGGCCCAACTGATGGGCGCAACCACCTATCTGACCAAACCCTATCTGGAACACGAGCTTTTGAAAACCTTACAAACCTGTCTCAACGAGATTATGGTCAGATCCACCCGGAACAATAGTCAGCACCAATCTGCCCAGTCTGTCCAACCCATTCAAGCCCTATAGGGTCCAGCCATGAAAGCATCTCAAACTCGCAGTAAAACCCTCCGAGTTCTGGTTATTCCTTTACAGAACCTGCACCTGGCCCTAAGTTTAGACGGCATCCAGAAAGTTGTGCGGACGCCCCAGGTGTTCAAGAGTGGCGAAAAGGTTCTGGGTGTGGCCCACTTTGAGGATCAGGAAGTTATTATTGTCGATCTGCATCAGCAAATTTTTGGGGTACCCAATCCGCAACCAGAAATTTATGTTGTCGTCGTTCGGGCAACCAACCAGCAACTCTACGGCATTCCAACCCCAACTCTACCCGGTCTGCAGGAACTACCCCTGGAATCCCTCAATCCCCTTCCCCCCGATTATCGAGCCAGGGACACCCTGGGGATTGCCAGTCATACCGTCTCAACCCAGTCAGCGCAAGAAGCCCAGACCCTGTTCCTCCTCGACCCCGATCGGTTGTTCGTGTAAGTTCATCTGGGGCGGTGGGATTAGGCACTACTGTGCCTCTCCAATCAACTCAAACGGTGCCTAGGCGATCGGGTCGGGATGGTTTTCCTTCGTATCCAGCATCGCCGATCGCAGTTGATGATGCCTCAGGCACTACCAATGAACTCAAGGCATTATGGCAAAATTACATCCATTCAGAGATACCATGAGTACAAACTGAGTCTTCTCCCCACAGGATATGTTGCTGTAATCCGTTTACAGGGAAACCAGAGAAAGTCATTCCAGTTCAGTAGTGCACTATAGAATGTCTCCTTTGAAGGGTGCTACAGTTTCCGGATTTAGCAACTTTCTGTTGCCTAGGCCTTAACATGGGCCCTATAGCTATTAATCCACTTAACAAACCCATGGGTTCAGGTACCCTTGTTACTGTCTCAATCGCTTCAACTTTTACATTGTCAATGAATGCAAAATGAGACTGATTTTGGAAATTCCTGAACGTGATGGTTGTAGCCGGAGTTGTTGCGACAAAGGCAAAAGAAATTAGTTGCCAATCTATTCCACTAGAATTGGTGAACAGATTAAAGGTATGGCTATCATTCCCCACCATTACCTCAATTTCTCCAGTACCACTTCTACCAGAGTATCTGCTTGTCCCTCCGTAGAAGCTCAGGTGGTATTGCTGTCCTACAGAGGTTGCCAATGTTTGTTCAATCCCACCGCCTACAACATAATCATTAACTAAATCAACAATGAAAGAACCATCCGGAGCCACACCAACGGCACTAAGTGCTATTTCTGGGTTAAACCATTCGACACCACCTAGAATAGTTTTCCATCCGGTAATGACTTGAGAATTGCCAGGTAGATAAGCATAGTTTGAAGGTTGGCTTGAAGACTCAAAACTACCATTAGAGATTAAGGTTGCAGCTTGAGCAGGGAAGATTATTCCTGTAATACCCAGTGCAATAGAGATACCCACTAGCTGTTTCAGCATTAGCAAGAAACTCCCGCTGAGGTTTTACTTTGAGACTTCCGTCTTAAGCGCAAACCTAAACCTGCAACTGTGCTAATTCCCAGTAAACCGAGGGGTTCAGGCACGGACTGGGCATCCTGGTTGCCTTGTCTGAAACTCAAGTAAGTGATTTCTGCATTAGCATTAGTTCCACCCGTTCCATCGCCAAAGAGAATTCGGTTGTAATTACTACCATCTCCTCGTTCAATCAATGGACTTTGAAAAATCAAAGTTCCGTCTACAAATAAACTGAAATCTTTCTCCGGAGTCCCTTCAACACGATAGGTATGAAAATCTTTTGTATTAATTGGAATTAGAGGACTGAGAACGGTAAAGTCAGATTGAATCCCTCGTTCATCGAGAGCGATTGATACGTATTTTGAGCCTATAGAAATGCCAAAAAAGAAGCCGTAATAGTTCACCGACCATCCGGCAGTTGGTGAAGATAGGATTCGGGTCCGTATCTCAAAGGTAAACGGTAGGGATGGATCAATTTGGTTATCGATGTAATAAGACATCCCACCGGATGATTGAAACCCTGTGATCAAGCTATTTTGAATCAGCGATGTGCCAGTCACAGAAAAAATTTGCTGCTCAGCAAAACCGAGTGATGTGCCATACGTCCAGCCTTGTTGACTGGGAAGAGAATTGAAGTCTAAGGAAAGGGTTGCCGCCTGTCCTGAATGGGTTGTGAATGCCAAAGCGCTAACTAGAGCACCAATAGTAGCGATCGCACTTGACCAGGCATATTTTTCATGAAAAATGAATATCAGATGGGGTATCGTAGGTTTCCACATTTATCTGCTGCTTAGAAAAGAATGTTAGGTAATCCTACTGATAATGGGAGGAAGAACCGGAAGCCGAAAAAGAGTTTTACTAAAACTTTAAAAACTCCATAACAGATCAAGTGACGGCTTTATTGGGTTCCAAGTAGCCCTTTGGAAAAATCGGAAGAACCTATTAAGAATTTAGCGGGCGATCGTCAGTTCCCCCTGGCCACGGTAGCAGCAGTTCCCAGCCATGCTTCCAGGTCAGCGATCGTTGAGAAGTTCAACAATGCTAGTGCCAGAGCTTCCAGTTGCTCCAGGGTCAGGGTGTGGATTTGGGCGATGGTGCGATCGGGTAGAGCACCCAACTTCTGGGTCAGTAAACGCAAGAGGAGCTTGCGTTCGCCCTGTTCAATGCCCTGTTCAATGCCCTGTTCAATGCCTCGTTGCATCCAACTGGTGACAATCTCCATAACGCCGCGCTGCTCCCTTTCCTCCAGTTTACCAATCTCAGCTTCAAACACCTGTTCCTCCTGTGGATTCAACGGCAAGTAAGTGTCCACAAAACTGGAAATCAACCGCATCCGGGCGGGTTCCAACCGCAGGGTGGCCAGCAATCGCAGACATTGTGCCTTCACCCGGGGTCTATCAGTCGGTTCAATCCGCATCTTGCTCATCAAMGCYGCKGCCACCGGGTTGGCCTGACTGAGGTAATCCCGCCAGTTSAGGCGATTCAACTG
>NZ_MQTZ01000052.1 GCF_001939115.1 Leptolyngbya sp. 'hensonii'
GAGTCGAAACCGCAGCGGTCAGAAAGTTACAGCCTTCCAGGTAAGACGAGGCCAACCCGTGGGTGTACCACGATGTCACGAAGGTAGTCCCGGTCAGCCATCCCCCCAATGCCATGTAGGCACAGGGAAACAGCAGCAACCCAGACCAGCCGATGAACACAAATCGATCACGCTTCAGCCAGTCGTCGAGGACGTCGAACCATCCCCGCTCTGCCTGTGCGCGTCCCATTGCTATGGTCATTTCTAATCCTCTTATCTATTGCAGGAAATTCTCTCATTACCGTGACATGACCTTACACAAGTAAAAAAAACTTTATGTAGGAATATCACATCTAACCCGGCCCCTGGAGGAGGTACACTAAACCACAGGTTAGGTTTATGTACCTATCGAGAAACCGGTTTGGGTAGGCTTTACAACAGACGTCGCAAACTGGGAGTTAACGATTCTTATGATAGTAAATATTAGAATATTTACAATCTGATACGTAAACTGCATAACAATATTTCATTCACGACGGCAAACATGACTTCTCCAGATGTTCAACAGCTTCGTCAACAGATTCTTGGTTCCCGTCGAGCCAGTAATTACTGGTGGGCCACTGTGACTACTGTTGGGGCGACAGGCTTTTTGCTGGCTGGTCTTTCCAGCTATCTCCAGACTGAGCTTATTCCCTTTGCTAGTTCAACAGATTTGATCTTCATCCCCCAGGGACTGGCCATGGGGTTTTACGGTGTAGCAGGGTTGCTGCTGAGTAGTTATCTCTGGCTAATGATTCTATGGGATGTGGGGAGTGGCTACAATGAGTTCGATCGCAAAGATGGGAAGGCACGTATCTTTCGGTGGGGTTTCCCTGGTAAAAATCGCAAGATTGAAATCAACTGCGACTTGCAGGATGTGCAGGCAGTGAAAGTTGATGTTAGAGAGGGGTTGAATCCTAAGCGGGTGCTTTACTTGCGGGTCAAAGGGAGAAGAGATATTCCTCTGACGCGGGTGGGTCAGCCTCTTCCCTTGTCTGAATTAGAGAGTCAGGGTGCCACGCTGGCTCGCTTTCTGGGCGTTCCATTGGAGGGGCTGTCATGAGATTTAATTTTCGACGCTGGTTTGTTGTGGTTTTCCTGGTCAGTGTTTTGTTCCTGCCTGCCTGTGTTTCGGATAAGGCAGTGAGTGAATCGTCCTCAACAACAACGAGTACTCCCAGAGTAGAGAGTCCTGAAACGGCTGCTTCAGCTTCTCCCAGTAGCACGCCCTCGCCTGAATCTACTGCCGAAATCAATGACCCACGCTTTGCTGACATGCCACGATTGGTGGGTAAGGCAACCGTTCAACTGACGATTAAGGATGCTCCAGTCACGATCGTGGTGGATGGAACCAACGCCCCTCTAACGGCTGGTAATTTTGTGGATCTGGTGCAACGGGGTGTCTACAACGGGCTTGTTTTCCATCGTGTGGTTCGGGAGCCCCAACCCTTTGTCGTCCAGGGTGGAGATCCCCAAAGCAAGAATCCAGACACACCAGCCCAACTTTTAGGAACCGGGGGTTTTGTAGATCCGGCAACGGGTCAACCCCGGTATATCCCTCTTGAGATTAAGCCAGTGGGGGCTAAAGTTCCCCTGTATAGTCAGACTTTTGAAACTGCCAGCGTGACTAAGCCTCCTGCTCTGAAACATACGCGGGGGGCGGTGGCGATGGCCCGGTCTCAACTGCCAGATTCGGCGTCCTCCCAGTTTTATATCACCCTCGCTGACCTCGACTTTCTGGATGGTAACTATGCTGTTTTTGGCTATGTCACCCAGGGAATGGAGGTTGTCGATAAAATTCAGCAGGGCGATCGGATCCAGTCAGCCACGGTAACGCAGGGTTTGGAAAATCTGAAGGTTAGGGGTAAATCCTAGGGATAGACCGGTTGAAAGTGGAATATGGTGTAGCTGATGATCTTAGTCTTCTGCTACACCCTGTTTTAACTGTGCCTATTGAAGTTGTTGTAACCGGAATTGGCTTGATTTCGGCCCTGGGTTCGTTGCAGGAAACCTGGCATAACTTATCTCTGGGTAAAACAGGTATTGCCGTTTCCCGTCCGTTTTCAGAACTGCCCCCTTTGCCCTTAGGACTGATAGAGGCTGCCCCCCTTGCCCTGATTCCTTTAGTTCAGATGGTCATCAGGGCTGCCTTGAAAGATGCTGCTATACATCCTCCTCTACCAGACTGTGGGATTGTCATTGGTTCTAGCCGCAGTCAGCAATCGGTTTGGGAGGGGTTGATACAAGAACAATGGCACGCTGTTGATCACGGGGTTAATCCTCCAGTCCCGTCACAGCTATCTTTAGTGAATTGGCTGGATACCCTGCCCCATCGGGTTGCGATCGTAGCCGCCCATGATGTGGGAGCAACAGGACCAGTGCTGGCTCCAATGGCTGCCTGTGCCACAGGTCTGGTGGCGATCGCTCAGGGATTTGAGCTGTTGCAAACCGGACAGTGCCAGCAAGTTCTGGTTGGGGCAGTGGAAGCTCCCATTACCCCCCTCACCCTGACGGGCTTCCGACAGATGGGGGCGATGGCCAGCACGGGGTCCTATCCCTTTGATGTGGCCCGCGAGGGTTTGGTGCTGGGGGAAGGGGGGGCCGTGCTGCTGCTGGAAACCGCTGAATCGGCAGCCACACGTCAGGCTTCTATCTACGGGCGGGTTCTGGGATTTGGGATGACCGCAGATGCTTATCACATCAGTACGCCTGAGCCCAATGGCCGGGGGGCGATCGTGGCGGTTCAGCAGTGCCTCCAGCGCAGTCAGTTAGCGCCGAACCAGGTGCAGTACATCCATGCCCATGGCACCGCGACGGAGTTCAACGATCGCCAGGAAGCTCGATTAATTCAACATCTGTTTCCAGCGGATGTTCTGGTGAGTTCCACGAAAGGAGCTACGGGCCATACTCTGGGGGCATCGGGGGCAATGGGGGCTGCTTTCTGCTTGCTGGCTCTGAAGGAACAGCACTTGCCTCCCTGTGTGGGTTTGAATAAGGCTGCTTTTGATTTAAATCTGCTAACTGCGGCTCGATCAGCCCTGGTGAACCAGGTGTTATGTTTTAGCTTTGGATTTGGCGGTCAAAATGTGGTGGTTGCTTTGGGCCGCTAAAGAGAAATCAGGAGCCAGAAGCCAGGATAATTCAGGTCTCCTGATTTCTAACTCCCGATGTCTATAATCTCCTGATGCAGGCATTAGTCTCTGTTCAGGGGTTTACCGATTACGGTAGACCTGTTGTGTTCCAACCCCACAAACCGCTGAGCCATCCTTGTAAGACGGGAGGGAACGAATTGCTCCAGGACTGTTCCCTCGACAAAGGATCGCCAGGGTCTTAGTTTCGCCTTTCACTGCCTTTTTATCGAGATCCGTCGCTGCTACTTCAAAGACGGCACCGATGTAACTCACCTGATTGGGATTGCGGGCCGTGCCAACGTTGTAGACGACTTTATTCGCTTTTTGAATGGAATAGGTGAAAGCGCTGTCCCCGGAGGGTCTCATTCCCAATTCATTGATGGAACTGGCAAAAGTATTCTTTTCCAGATAGAAAGCCTGCTGCGCCCGGTTCATGGCACCGACAACGCTTTGGCCCTGGGGCATGGGAGGCATGCAGGCGAAGGCAATGGGCGTGAAGGCAGATAATGCACTGACCATACAAAGGGCGATCGTGGCCTGAGTTGAGGCTGAACTTAAGAGCTTTGGCTTTTGGATTGACCGGCGCGACATAGTTCTCTCTTCCTGATTGGGTGGAGATGGATGTTTATCTGAATACAGCCTGTAACCCTCAAGTTCCGTTGACACCTATCGGATGGGAGTCGCTACAAGTCTTTTCATGCGAGTTTTGCATCATAGGTATGCAAATTACTTATCCTGCAGTAATGGAAAAAAGCGTGAAGCAACCTCCAAAGTGCTGAGAAGCACGGTATTCTATCTACGACGAATTGGAAAAGATCCATGAATCCAGAAGCTATTAATGGAATTTTGACTACAGCCAGTTCTGTAGTCACCTCATTTGCTCTCAAATTGTTGGGGGCGATCGCCCTCTGGATCTTTGGTCGCTGGCTGATTAATTTGAGCTTAGGGTTGATCAGACGAGGGTTAAAAGGTCGGCCCATTGAGGCTACCCTGGTTAACTACCTGATTAACATTCTGGGGGTTACCCTCCAGATTGTCCTGGTTGTTGCTATCCTGGGCTTCTTTGGCATTGAGACCACTTCCTTCGCTGCTCTTCTGGCTGCAGCCGGAATTGCCGTTGGTGCAGCCTGGTCTGGATTGTTGGCTAACTTTGCTGCTGGTGCGTTTTTAATTATTTTCCACCCCTTTCGAGTCGGTGACTTTGTCTCAGCCGGGGGGGTGACTGGTACGGTGAAGGAGATGGGGTTATTTGTAACGACGATCGACACCCTGGATAATGTACAAACGATTATCGGGAACAACAAAATTTTTTCGGATAATATTCAAAACTTTTCCTCCAATCCCTACCGCCGGGTGGATCTGGTGGCTCAGTTGAATCATGGGGTCAGCCATCAGACAGCGATCGCCCTGTTGAAAGAGAAGCTGAGCCAGATTCCCAACGTCCTGGTGGAACCAGCTCCAGATGTGGAAATTTTGGAGTTTAATCTGGCCGGTCCAGTACTGGCCGTCCGACCTTACTGTAACAATACCCATTACTGGCAAGTTTACTTTGATACGAACAAAATGATTCGGGAAACCTTTGGCGATGCTGGGTATCCAGTTCCAGAGCAGCACTATGCAATTCGACAGTCCTGAAGCATGACCCCTTCAGTTGAAGCTGCGACCGTTGTTTACTGCAGAGGTGCGGAAGACGCAGAGGGTATTCTCGGCGAATTCTGCGCCTTCTCGGTTTATTTTGACCGCTGAGGGGGGACCCCCTTGCGGTACTCTAGTAAGAGTGTCTTTAGCCAGCTTTTTGACCTATGTCCGCTGCCGTAACATCTCCTATCTCCAGTCCTCCCCGCCCAATTCGGATTGGCTCTCGGAAGAGTCAGCTTGCTTTGGTGCAGACCCATTGGGTGCAGGAACAGTTGCAGAGCCATTTTCCGAATCGAACTTTTGAAGTTCATACGATGAGCACTCAGGGGGACAAAATTCTGGATGTTGCCCTGGCTAAGATTGGAGATAAGGGGCTATTTACCAAGGAATTGGAAGTGGGCATGCTGAATCAGGAGATTGATTTTGCCGTCCATTCTTTGAAAGATTTGCCGACCCGTTTGCCTGAAGGGTTGATCTTAGGGGCAGTAACGGAGCGGGTTGATCCGGCGGATGCTCTGGTGGTTCATGCCCAGCACCAAGATAAGCAAATTGACACCCTGCCAGAAGGGGCGGTCATTGGTACGTCTTCCTTACGTCGCCTGGCCCAATTGCGGCACCACTATCCCCATCTCGCGTTTAAAGACATTCGTGGCAATTTGAATACCCGGCTCCAGAAGTTGGATGCTGGGGAATATGATGCCATTATCCTGGCGGTAGCCGGGTTGCAGCGATTAGGGATGGCCGATCGCATTCACCAAACTTTACCCTCTGAGGTGTCTCTGCATGCGGTGGGGCAGGGAGCCCTAGGGATTGAGTGTCGGGCAGAGGATGCCGAGGTCCTGACCTTGCTGAAGGCGCTGGAGCATTTTCCAACTACGCAACGGTGCTATGCTGAGCGGGCCTTTCTGCGAGAGTTGGAGGGAGGCTGCCAGGTTCCGATCGGGGTTAATACGGTCCTGGATGGGGATTCTTTGACATTGATTGGCCTGGTTGCCAGTCTGGATGGTCAAAGATTGGTGAAAGACAGTATAACTGGGGCTGCAGCCGACGCCGATCAATTGGGGATTGCTCTGGCTCACCGACTGCGGGAACAGGGAGCCCAGGAGATTTTGGATGAGATTATCAGTCAAATGCGGGAACAGCCTTGAGGACTGATCACCTGTGTCAACTTACCCGGTATGATCACTATGCCAGGTGGGATCGTTCATGGGGATGGTTCTGACTATTTTTGCTGATGAGTCTGGCTGATGTCAGCTCAGGTGGACATTCAGGGAAAAGTTCAACATGCGAATTTTATTTGTCTCGGCAGAAGCAGCTCCACTTGCCAAGGTTGGCGGTATGGGGGATGTGGTTGGAGCCCTTCCCCAGGTGCTGCGAGCCATGGGTCATGATGTCCGAATTTTCATGCCTTTTTATGGTTTTCTGTCAGACAAAGCAGCGGTTTCTAAGGAGCCGGTTTGGGAAGGCTCTGCCATGTTTCAGACCTTCCAGATTTACGAAACCGTATTAACGGGGACAGAAGTTCCGGTCTATCTGTTTGCGCATCCATCTTTTTTACCTCGACGGATTTATGGCGGAGAAGGGGAGGATTGGCGATTTACCCTGTTCGCTAATGGTGCGGCGGAGTTTTGCTGGAATTACTGGAAGCCAGAAATTATTCACTGTCATGACTGGCATGCTGGAATGATCCCGGTGTGGATGCACCAGTCTCCTGATATCAGCACTGTGTTTACGATTCATAATCTGGCTTACCAGGGGCCCTGGCGATGGCGCTTGGAGCAAATGACCTGGTGTCCCTGGTATATGCAGGGGCATAACACGATGGCGGCGGCGGTGCAGTATGCCGATCGGGTGACTACTGTTTCCCCTACTTATGCCCAACAGATCCAGACAGCCACTTACGGAGAAACCCTGGAAGGGTTAATGTCGTTTATCAGCGGCAAACTGAGCGGTATTCTCAATGGTATTGACACCCAGCTTTATAATCCAGCGGATGACAAGTACCTGGCTCAAACCTTTACCGCAGATACGATCGATCGACGAGTTGCGAATAAGGTGGCGCTGCAGGAAGAGATCGGCCTGGAAGTCAACTCTAAAACATTTCTGGTCGGTATGGTGACGCGACTGGTGGAGCAAAAAGGGTTGGATCTGGTGATTCAGATTCTGGAACGCTTCATGGCCTACACGGATGCCCAATTTATCCTTTTAGGAACGGGCGATCGCTACTACGAGACTGCCATGTGGCAAATTGCCTCCCGTCATCCTGGGCGCATGTCGGTTTATTTGCTTTACAACGATGCCCTGTCCCGGCGAATTTATGCGGGCTGTGATGCTTTCTTGATGCCCAGTCGGTTTGAGCCTTGCGGGATTAGTCAGTTGATGGCGATGCGCTACGGCTGTATCCCGATCGTACGTCGGACTGGAGGTTTGGTGGATACTGTCTTACACCATGACCCCATGAACCAGGCTGGAACAGGATATTGCTTCGATCGCTACGAGCCCCTCGATTTATTCACCTGTATGATTCGGGCCTGGGAAGGCTATCACTATCGGGACAGATGGCAGGAACTCCAGCAGCGAGCTATGCAAATGGATTTCAGCTGGGATAAATCGGCCAAGCAGTATGTTCAGGTTTATAGCGATATTCTGGGTATTCCTAATGAGACGCCGGAGTTAGAAAAGCAGGCAGAAGTTGTGGGTTAGTTCTGCAGCCCATGCAATCGGAACTCGCTTGGGGTCTGGCGCATGGGATGGTCTGGATGCCACAGCCCCACACCCAGGAGGCGAGCCTTCTCCTGAGCGCGACTCAGTCGAATGTCATACTTCAGGTTGGGCGATCGTCCAGCAGCCAGGGCCAGCCCTGCTTCCACCAATCGCTCATTCACTAAAATCCCATCTTTCCACAGGTAAATCAAGGGGCGATTCTGGCTATCCCGTTCCTGGACATCGGTTTCCATCCGGAGCCATGGTGAGGGGGCTTGCCTGGAGCCATGGGATGGGCTGGAGAGGAACTGCGCCAAGTAGTCCCTGGACTGCTGCCCCCAGGGTTCTTGCTCCAGATCCGGAGCCTCAATTCCCAGGAGCAGCACCCGTTGTAAGGGCATGTCTACGTTGCCCCCCACAATTTCCAGAGCCTGACCACTGATGACCTGGTCAACCTTGACCAGATTGCCTTTGGGTAGAGAAACTGGCTGGCAGGCGACAAGAAACAGGGCGATGAGGCTGAGTAGGATAGCAGGAATCCACCAGCGCAGAAGCGCCTGGCCCGGTAACTGATAGGGATCAATCTTCATCCAGAGGCAACCCAAAGCGAACTTTACCTTTGGCAAAATAGCGCCCGAACTGTAGCTCATAGACTTCATCTTCATTCTGAGTCTCAACTTCCAGGTCAGAGCGAGGATAGCTGACGCAGAGTAGGGCGTAACCCTGCTCTCTTAATTCTGGGGAGAGGCCAACGGCTTCTGGTTGATACAACTCGCCGGATAGAACTCGCACAGCGCAAGTCGTACAGGCTCCGTTGCGGCAGGAGAAAGGAAGTTCAACACCCTGATTTTCAGCACTGTGCAGAATATACCGATCCTCTGGAACCTGCACGACATAATCTGTATTGGTTTGACGATAGTGAATCCGAACCTGGTGGGAACGAGTCATGAAAAGACTTAAGAAGCGTACAGATTCCATGCTACTGCGGGGCTGGTCCATCGGCACTGCGACTTTCTGCTGAAATGGAGTCGAGATCGCAACCACAGGCTGGGTAAGAGGACTGGTAAGTTGTGGGACGCTTACCGAACAGGGTATAGCGGTGATCTCGAACGTACTCGTACAGTCGATCGACCGTCTCTTTGAGCCCTGGTAACGATCGATACGCAGGGATAAACACCTCTCCCAGGGGCAGCAACCGCCCGATCTCCTCTGCTGCTGCACTTCCCTGCCATCGGCGATCGGGAGACGCCACATTAATCAAAATCATTCCCAGTTCACAGTCTGCTGGCGTGACGTTCCAGGCTGCCAGATCCTGCGGATTTTGCATGGGCAGATACTGAAATTGCTGTCCCCGATCCAGAGCTTGCAGCAACTGCACCAGGGTTGTACAGAGATTACAGTTACCGTCGTAAATCACGAGATAGGTCATGGGCTGTTGTGGCGCTATTGTCTTCCCTCATAGTAGAAGAGCATCTGACATCGCTCCAGCCCCATTTCAGGGCAGGGGGGATTGGAGCGGGCTACCGGGCGGCTGCACCGAGCCACATCTCTCTTCTTGAGAAGCTTCCAGAGCAGGACTACCACTTGCATAGCGAACTAATACGTCCTGTTGAATCCAGCCGATCCTCCCAGGTCTCAGTGTCCCTGGAGGCGAGTTCACCCCTGCTGGCGGAATTGAGCAAACTTCGAGCTTGAACCAGTATTCCCGACTGGTGATTTCCTGACGGCTGATGATGCGTAGAATGGTTCCCGCAGGAAGGGGGAGAGATGGCCTGGGGGCAGAATCTGGGCCTGAGGCTGATGGCAGGGTTTGCTGGGGTCTGATTCCTGGTTGAGGCAGCAAGACTACGGTCTCTGGCAAATTCTCCGTTTGACCGGGCTGAATGGCTGGACTATTAATTTGAACCAGAGATCCAGCCGTCAGAGCAGGTAGAGTTGGGGAGGAAGTTGCAGTTGAGCTGGGTGACTCAGGAGCAGGCGCTTTCAGAGAGGGGACAGGCTCTGCAATCGGCGATAAAGGGACATCTTGTGCCATGAACAAGAAAGTCAGGACACCGCCCAGGCTGACCAAAGCCAACCCGCCCAGAAAGACTGGCCAGCTCAGGCTGAAAGGAGCCACGATCGGGCGATCGTGTCCCCGGGTTACCTGGATGGTGGCTTCTTGGGGGACTTGCCGCAACGGCAGGGAGGATTCTGAAACATGCCCCACCGACGATCGGGAGGGCTGAGCCAGGTGAGTAATCGCTGGATGAAAGGAGATGGGCTCGGCAGCTAGGCCCAACTCCTGAACCTGGCAATAAAGTAAGCCAACGGTGACGTTGTCGTGACCATTCCAGCTATTGGCCAACTCCACCAGGTGTCTCCCGGCTGTAGCCAGGTCCAGATGACCAGTCAGGCTGGGCAACAGCTCTGTTTCCCAGAGGGCCTCCACCCGATCAAAGTCACTTAAACCATCGGAGCAGAGGAGAAAAAGACAGTCTTCATCCAGAATCAACCGTTGTGTAGTGGGATGGAGGTTGTTGGAGTGGGCCATCCCCAACGCCTGGATTAAAGAACCAGCGACTGGATTTTGTAGGGCATCCCGGTAGAAGGTATAGCCAAGCCTGACCTCACGAGCGGCAAAGTCATCATCCAGGGTGACCTGATGGCAGCCCTGTGGCGTAATCCGGTAGGCACGGCTATCCCCCACGTGGGTGATATAGATTTCATGGCCCTGGGGCAGAGCCATCACCAGGGTCGTTCCCATGCGCTGGCGATCCTGACGGTTTTCGCTGTCATTGCGTTGGGCAATCTGATCGTTGGCAATTCGCACAGAGTCTTCCAATCTAACAATTCGGTCAGTTGATTGGGCCTCGTTGGCAGGTACAGAAAAGGACGGAACCTGCTGACGAATGGCTTCGATCGCCAGGTTAGATGCTACATTACCTCCCTCATGCCCCCCAATCCCATCACAAACAATCAGCAGAGGCGAATCGGCTTCTGAGACTGATTCCTGCAGGTTAAACCGGCCCTGAAATCCACTGGGAGGGTAGCAGGCGTCTTCATTGCGTTGTCGGGTTGGGCCTTGGTCGGATAGGCAAACCAGTTCAACCTGGCGTGCCTGGCCCTGGCCACAGGTTTTGAGGGCTGCGTCGAGATGGGTACTGACCTGCTCGATCGCGGTGATTTGCCCGCGAGTCAGAGCAAGACACAGATCTGTAAAAAAGGGAGCGATTTCAGGTTGAGCTGGTGGGAGTTGAGACCACCAGTGGCCCAGATCGCTCAATGCTGGCTGGATGCCCAGAGGGCCATCCGATCTCAATTCCAGGAGACGAATGAGGGAGCCCTCCGTGCGGATGAGATGAGCCTCTAGTAGGGTGGCTGCAACGCCTTCCAGATGCAAGGGGTGCCAGAGCTGGGCCATCTGCCAGAGCCAGTTCAGTTGCCGGAGGGCCGTAGCCTGACCCCAACTTTGGCCGAGGGTGGGCCATAGTGCTGTCCCCTGGGGTTGGATAGGAGCCTGCTCCAGCAAAAGGATGGGGGGCGATGAGGGGTTAGCTCCGGGGAGGGCCACGTAGGGTTGTGGGATATGAAGATGGAAAGGAAAGAGATGAAGGTAGACTTCAAACTCGTCTGTGATCTCTGCAGGAGCCTCAGGTGGGAGACCGGGCTGGGTATCTAGCAGAATCCGGGAGGTTTTCACCAGGTAGCGATCGTAGAGCATCTCACCGGGCTGCTGTGGGGTAATATCCTGTCCGGCTGCCCATAGATAGCGGGCGGGAATGGGAGTATGACAATGCCGACAAAAACGGCTGTCCTCAGGATTGAGGGTTTGACAACTGATGTTGGGGCAGTAAATGGCTGCTGTGCGGTCTTTCATGCTAGGGAGGACAAAACCAGTTCTATTGTATCGCCGCCTACTTCTGGTCGGTAGGAGCCTTGGCGGGCACAGATTGGGAGTGCTTTCAACCCTGGTGATGTGGCCTGGATCTTGGCCCGCTGCTCTGAAAATTTACAGGGATTGCCGTAATTTCGCTGTGATCTTGTGGTTATGTAGCCTATCCATTAAGATAATTTTTTGTAACTTTAGATACGGTTTAAAAGTTTGGTGATAGCTTAGAAAAGTAGACTTACACCATGCAAGCTTTTCGGTATGTCCATTATGAACAAAAATCGTCAGCAACTCTTAACAAAAGCGACAGAAGCCCATCGTGAAACGCTGCGTAAGAATTTGCAGCATCGTTTAGAAGTGGCCAGGGCAAACGGTGATGAGAACCTGGTTCGAATCCTAGAAGCAGAAGCCAATTACATTGGTTAATCCACTCCAGTTAATTTTTCCCTACCTGCTTTCTCAGCAGTCAATTTTCCAGAAACTTCCGCTGACATCTCTCAGAACTGAAGCTTAAGAATAGAGCGCAGTTCTGAGAATTTTTTTAAAGGTGCTCTCCAGCTTCCCTGATCAGGGGTGGCAGGAGACCTCTGGATCAGGAATAGCCCCAGGGAGTTCCCTGGCTTCACCCATGAGGCCAGGGTTGCAGAGGGTAATCCTTGGGGGCTATGGCATTGTGCCCAGCCAGCCCATGAGCTGTTGTTTTTGCAAGGGGGTGGGCTGTTCTACAGGAATAACCTGATATCGGGTTGGCTTGGGAGCTTCCAATATGACCCGGCAATGTTTCAGTTCATCTTGATGGAATAGGGTGAGTTGCACCTGACTGCCAGGTTGGTAATCACGTAAGCGATCGGCTAACTGTTCTGCTGTCACCCGCAGTCCCTCGATCGCCAGCAATTCGTCTCCGGTGTCTATGCCTGCGTTTTGGGCAGGTGAATTGGTCTCTACCTGCTTCACAAGGTCGCGACCATGCTCTTGTTTCACCAGCAGGCCCAGATAGGGGGGGAGATCTGCACCCTCCTCTAGATCAGACTGGAGGGACAGGCCGAAGGGTTCTAGGTAGTCCGCCAGAGGCAGATCGTCCGTACTGTGCAGATAGCGCTGGCGGAAGTCACTCAGGTCCAACCCTGCGACTGACTCAATCACCGCCCACAATTGATCTTCGGTAAAGCCAATTTCCGGAACACCAAACTGCTGCCACATCTGGACCATAACCTGATTGAGGGATCGTTGATTTCCATGTTGGGTCCGGATCAGGAGATCCAGGAGCAAAGAAACCAATTCTCCTTTCAAGTAGTAAGACATTTGAGAGTTATGGCTATTGGCATCTGGGCGATAGAGCTTGATCCAGGCATCCAAGCTAGATTCACTCAAAGGCTGCACCTTGCGACCGGGTGTGGTGAGAAAACGGGTAATTTCTTTACCCAAATTATTCAGGAAAAACTGGGCGTCGTAAATACCAGCCCAGAGCGGAATCAGCAAATCATAGTAGCTGGTTGTTCCTTCACTGAACCAGAGGGAGGGGGTGTAGTTTTCCCTGTCATAGTCAAATTTTTCCAGAGCCAAGGGACGGATGCGCTTGATATTCCACAGATGAAAAAACTCGTGGGCCACCAGTTGCATGAAGCGATTGTACTTATCCCGATTTTGGAAGCCAAAGCGGGGGTAATTCAGGGAGCAGGCGTTTTTATGCTCCAAGCCTCCGTTACCCTGGGGAGAGAGATGAAGCAGGAAAAGGTAGCGATCGTAGGGCAGCCCCCCAAACAAGCGGGCTTCCATCTCAATCACCCGCTGAGTATCCCGCATGATGCGATCGGCATTAGCATTTCCCTCCCCCCAGATTGCCAGTTGATGAGATTTGCCCGACACCTCAAAGGTATAGAGTTGATGATTGCCAATTTCAAAGGGACTATCTACCAGCGTGTCAAAGTCAGGGGCCAAAAAGGTAGGGTGTTGGCCAGGGACAGTCTCCAGAGGCGTTGTGACTTGCCAATCTGGGTGGGGAGGCACGATCGTCACCAGAATCGGCTGGGCTAGCTTTTCTGGAACATAAAAGAATAAGGCTGCCCCGTTGAAATATCCGTGGGTGATATCCAGGTGGTTGGTGCGGACTGACAGCTCGTTAGCATAGACCCGGTATCGGATGCTGATTTGCTCAAATTGCCTGGTCTGAACTTGCCAATGATTTTTAGCCTGTTTGTGGCAGGACAGCGGGACAGCGTTTCCCTGAGCGGACAGCCCCCAGGCTGTAAAGTCTTGAACGTGACGAGCATATTCCCGAATCAGGTAAGAACCGGGGGTCCAGACGGGCATCCTCAAATCAAGGCTGGTCCCTGGCTGGATTCCCGTCACGGCCAGGGTCACTTCAAACAGGTGGGATGCTGGTTGGGGCATGGCGACTTGGTAATGCAAGCAGACCTCCCCAGGCTGAGATCGAGCACAACTCCCGGCTTTGACCACAGGATTTTGGGAGGTTTCCTCGGTCACTAAGAATTCTGAAAAGGTGCTTCCAGCAGATTGTTCATCTTTCATCATGGGTCTTCATCCTTGCGTGGATTGCTGATGGCCATTCCCTGGAAGGGACTACAGGGGATGTAAAACTCCCGGTTTCGATCGCTTCTGTCCAGTCGAGGCTGGCAGTCGAAGCTGAGAGAAACGAGTCTGCTGCCAGAGTTTTAAGGAGGTGGGCGCAATTCAATTACAGATGGCGTATGAAACCCAATACTCGTATGGGTTTCGGTTCGCTCTACCCATCCTACAAAGAATGGGGTCTACCTACTTAACGCTTATTTGCAAGTTGCACAAGTTGATTAAAGTGGACCAGATGAAGAATTTGTTTGACTGAATTGATTTTGATAATGCCTTTGCTCTCAAGCTTCTCCATGATTTTGGTGGTTTCTTCTATCCCGACATCTGCGACGTTTGCCAGATCCTGGAAAGGGATATTGTAGATGTCCACGCCATTTGCCGTTTTCTGCCCATAGTTTTCACCCAGGGCAACTAGAGTGTTGGCTAGCTTAATCGCAGAAGGCAGTTTTACCAGTTGAAATCGGAAGTTGGTTTGCCGCAAGCGACGCACCATCAACTGCAGCATGCGGTGATGCAATTGAGAGTCTTTAAAGAGGGTTTGGACGAATCTTTGAGCTGGGACGCTCATCAATTTGACGGGAGACAGGGCGAGCACATCAGTTGAGCGAGGAGACTCGTCGAGAATGGCCATTTCACCGAAAAAGTCCCCCCGGCCCAAGATTGCAAGCGTTGCGACATCATCTCCGGAATGCCGTCGGACTTTGACCCAACCGGCCACGATAAAGTAAATAGCGTTTCCCCAGGAATCCTCCATCAGGACGGCTCTTCCAGCGGGGTATTCATGTTCCGTAGCCATGGACAGCAACTGATCAACTGTCTCCGGGGTGACAGAATTGAAAAGGGGAAAAATCTCACTAAAAACGGCAGTCTGCATGGAGGCGCATCAGAATAGTAGGTAGACAAATTTCCAGGAAATCAAAAAGCACCCAAAAATTGATGGCATTACCTGACTGAGTTCAAATGTAGAGTCGTAACTTTAAGTTTATTAAAGACTTTTTCAAAAAACTAAACTTTACCAAAACTACTTAATTTCTCAAGTAATGGACGTGAAAATAGACTCCACTACATTAACTTTAGCAATGCCAAGCCCATAAATTAGCGGTTAGATTCCATCTATTCGTGGTTTATTCCTGAATCTTAAGCAGTTGACCCTAATTTGAGATGTAGCTTGTCGGTTGAGGCGTTGCATGCCCGTGGAAGTACTGTATGCAACGCCCCTGAGAACGTTACGAACTGGGTGACCCGAAATAGATGGGTTCATTACCCGGTTTCCACTTAATGTTGCAGCCAATACTAGGTTTTTGTTCGGAAGCAAGGGGTTGATCGGCCAAAACAGCCCCGATCGCCGCCCTCAGGTCTTTCCCGGTGACAGGAATTTCATTGCTGGGACGGCTGTCATCCAGTTGTCCCCGATAAGCCAGCTTGAAGGCGCGATCGAAAAGGAAGAAATCAGGAGTGCAGGCTGCACTGTAGGCTTTGGCGGTTTCCTGGCTTTGATCGTAGCAAAAGGGAAAGTTGAAACCTAGCTCGATGGCCATGGCTTTCAGGCTGCCGGGGGCATCATCGGGATATTTTTCAGCATTGTTAGCACTGATGGCGACAATGCCAAGGTCCTGGTTGCTGTAGTCTTGACCAAGCTGCGCCAATTCAGTTTGGATATGTTTAACGTAGGGGCAGTGGCGACAGATGAACATCACCAGGAGCCCTTGCTTGCCAGAGAAAGTGGCCAGAGAAATTGTTTCCTCAGAAACAACATCAGGGAGCTGAAAATCCGGAGCCTGGGTCCCCAGGTCTAGCATTGTGGATGCAGTGCGCACCATAGACAGAGCCTCCTCACTGGACAGAATTTAGTAAAAGAATAGCGATCGACTGCAGGCAAAACAACCTGCCCCGGAAAGAATGGAGGGGGGTATCTTAACCGCTCTAGAGGTAGAAAAATCTCTATGGCTGGAATAGAAAATCATCGATACGGATAGATAGTCTGAGGTGGTAGATTAAGGGTCAATCCTCATTTTCCCTGAAGCGGCAATCTGAACTTATGAAGCTGTTCGTTTACCATACGCCTGAATTGACGCCGCCGGAGGGCGTACCTGTCTGTGCTATCGCGATCGATGTCCTACGGGCCACCAGCACGATCGCAACGGCTCTAGCTGCTGGTGCAGAAGCAGTCCAAGTGTTCAGTGATATCGCGGAGCTGATGCAGGTCAGCGAACAGTGGTCCCCCGATCGACGAATTCGAGCCGGAGAAAGGGGAGGGGGGATGGTGGAAGGGTGCGATATGGGAAACTCGCCTCTGGATTGTACGGAAGAGAGAGCCAAAGGACGGCGATTATTTATCAGCACCACCAATGGAACCCGCTGTCTAAAACGAGTTGAGGCAGCTGAAACGGTGCTGACAGGGGCGTTGATTAACCGACAAGCCGTGGTTCACCATCTTTTGACCCACAACCCGGAAACCGTGTGGATTGTTGGTTCGGGCTGGGAGGGAGGTTATTCTCTGGAGGATACAGTCTGTGCGGGTGCGATCGTGCACAGTATTTTGAAGGGGGCGAGTCACAATCTGGATGAACTGGCTGGTAATGATGAAGTCATCAGCGCGCTGGCTCTCTTTGGCCAGTGGCAGGCCCGTCTGTTGGATCTGTTACACCATGCCAGCCATGGCAAACGCCTGTTGCGTCTGAATTGTCTGGAGGATTTGAAGTACTGCGCCCAAACCGATGTCCTGGACGTGTTGCCGATCCAGCGAGAGCCAGGAGTCCTGGTGAGCCATCAGGGCTAGAGGCCTTGCAGGCAACGCCTCTACATGGAACGCAGCAGATTTTCCAAGAGGCAGGCGGCAATCCGGTGGGCAGCCCCTGGTTTCCCCATGCGACGGGGACCATTTTCGGCAATCAGTTGGAGTCGATCGGGATTCTCTAGTAAAAGCTGGATCGCACGGGCAATCTGGGTTGGTTGCTCAACCAGAATGACAGAAGGGCCGAGCAGACGGGTCTGGGCTTCTGCAAACGCAGGGGTGAATTGGGGGCCTTGGCCTGGAATGATCAGGGCCGGTTTGCCCAGGCCCACAAATTGTTCCGTTGCAGTTCCAGCCATCGCGATCGCCAGATCAGCTTGGTGCAAACAATCATTGTAAGCCTGTTGGGTCAGAACCAGGGTCGCATTCTTCTGAGTGAAGCAGAGTGCTGTGGGGTCAGCGGCCAGCAGAGGGGTTGACGAGGATTTCCAACCCTGATTCAACAGTGTTTTGACCAGAGGGTCTGGGTCGAGCCCTGGGGCGATCGCCCCCAGGAATTGTAAGGGCAAATTGCGGAAAGTGGCCATCAGATTGGGCATTCCTTGCAGGATTAACTCCCAATTGGCGTAGGCTTCCGGTGGTCGAGAACCCGGCAGCAGGAGCAGGGAAAATGGGGACTGGCCTTGGGATGAGTCCTCTACTTGGGTTGGGACATGATAGCTTCCACCGGGTTCCAGCCCATCCATCATGGGATTCCCCAGGTCGAAGACGGGAATTTGCCAATGTTTCAGGCATTGGGCTGTAATCCGGTCTCTGGGGATGACGGCTTTACAGCGGGGATGGGTCATCATCCAACGTTCCCACGGCCAGTAAATCGAGCCCAGCGATCGGGCCAGCCGATCTCCCAGGGGACGATGGGGTAAAAACCCGACTTCATCCCGCACGTAATATTCTGACTTAGCGGTGCCAACAAAAGCATAGGGGGCACCACTGAGCCAGCCAAACAGGAGGGGGACGATATCGCCAACTGCCAGGATCTGACCGCCGGACTGCCCCCACTGACGCACAACACGGATCTGGCTCAGGGTCAGGCCGACTAATCCCCCCTGGATGTCGCGCACCAGTTGCTGATTGTCCATGTAGATGAAGCCGCCGGAGGGCATGGTTTTTGTCTCTCCGGCTAGGGGGATGTCAATCTGGCAATAGGCACGACCTTCCCCGACGATCGGTAGGGCAGAAATTTCCACAGTGGGGGCCAGTTGCTGAAGTTCCTGCAAAATTCGCACGGCAATGATATCTTCGCCATGGCCATTGCTGAGGCAGAGTAATTTCATGGGGATGGGGTCAGGTCTAGCAATCTTTGCTATAGACTACCTCAGTTCTGGCCAGAACCTCTGCTTTCCAGATTGGCGTTGGATCAACTTTAGAGGACGATTACCAGGGATTGCCGATCAGGGTGAATCCAGCCCAGTAGTAAGGGTGGGCGAGGGATTGATCCCCCAGATTCTGGAGTTCCGGGGGGAGGAGTAAGTTGCCAGCGATCGTATCGGTCATCAACCGCCCGTCTGCAATCCGGACTTTTCCCTGAAGCAAACTGATTTGGGCCTGTTGCAGGACCTCCGCTTTAATCGATCCTGTTTTGAGCTTTTCGTAAAATTCGGTCATCAGGCCCAAGGTGCCTTCATCACTGACATACCAGAGGCTGGCCATGGCTGTTTTAACCCCCGCCTGAATGGCCAGTCCAGCAAACCCCAGTTCGGCCTCTTCATCTCCCAGGGCCGTGCGGCAGGAACTCAGGACTAACAGATCAACAGGTGGATTGTTGAGCGCCAATTGGCGGATTTCGTTCAGACGGATTTTTCGATCCCAGAACTGAATGAAAGAATTTTCTGGGGAACCTGGGCGGAATTCACTGTGGGTCGCCAGATGTACAATCCGAACTGGATCACGGCGTCGTTCGGCTACCAGAGCGCTGGGGGTAAAGGCTGCATTAAGAAACAGTTTTCCCCGCCGGAGCTTTTGGGTGATCACCGCCAGTTCCAGGGGAACGGCAGGAAGGGGGTTCTGATCGCGGAATTCGGAGGCTCCCATGGCCAGAACCTCGGCATCCTGAATGTTGGTCCGGCGGGTGTCGGTCAGGCTAATGGTGGGCATCAGGCCAACACTATATTGCTCGATGATGAAGTTGCGGCCATTGTGGAGGGCTGCGATCGGAAGCGATCGCAGGCCCCGATCCATCAGAAAGACCAGGTTCTTAACTTGTCGTTTTTGCAGTTCTGGCTCCAAAGGATCAATTAGCCACTGATAGAGTTGCTGTGCAGGCTCTAGATAGTTGGTACTACTAGGGTTAGACACTTCGCTGCGAAACTTGCGGGCAATCCGCAGAACCTCTGTCCGAGTAATCGGCAGGCGCTTGCGGAAGGGTTGCCCCTTCGCAGTCAGAACAATCAGTTCCAGTTGATCCGTATCTTTGGGAGTAACCTCTGGTTCTGCCTGAACCAGAATCTCTGTTCGCAGGGATGGATCAGTCCTTCCTGTCCCAGAATCAGGATCTTCGGGGCGGAGGGAGATCGGAAGCGGCACCCACGCTTCCCCGGAAACTGAAGGGCTGGTTTTGCCCTGGTTCAGGGAGGCCGTTGTCACTGGAACAAAACTGACGTAAATTAGGGCCGGTTTGATTCCTGTCCCATCTTCTACCTCGGCCAGAAGTTGACAGGCACTATCGGCTGAACTAGTCGGGGCACTACTGACGGAACCTGAGTACTTTTCGTAAGCACTCTTAAACTTTTCTTCGGCAGTGATAAATCCAACATCCGACAGGCCGCAGAAAGGTTTCAGATCCAGTCGGGATCCTTCCAGATTGCCTGGAGGACTGTTGCGGGGGTCATCATTCTGAGATTGGATCTGCAGGTTGATAACCCCCGGATTTGAAAAAGATAACGGGCTGGTAAAACTGCCATCGTTGATGTCGGCAGCCTGAACCGTAAAGGAGTCTGGTGTTGTGGTGTTAGAGAAGGGACTATAGACGACCAGGGTTCCTGCTGATAGAGGGCTGCCGGGGGTTAAAGCAACACCACCGACCGTCAGGGTGCCCTGGGTCGGTAGGGAGGTCAGAATCAGTTGGGTCACATCCCCGTTGGGGTCAAGCACAGAAATAATACTGGCCAGGGGGAGGCTCACAGATCCACCGGCAGCGGTGGGCAGGGTAATCACTGCAGGACTGATCAGGGGTGCATTGTTGCTGGAGGTAATGCTGATACTGCCAGATGGTGTAACAGTGGTGGTCGTCGGTAAGATGGGAAAAACTGTAACCGGATTAACAGCGGCTACACCACTCTGGAAAAGGGCTCCGACAGTTCCATTGCTTATGGCATTCCCGACAATAAACGGCACATTGTTGGGGCCACCCGCCTGCTGAATTTGGATCGTTCCGGCTGTCCCAGCCCCAAACCCTGATGTGTTAATGGTGTTAGCCGTGATACCAATCACACCAGTTCCCTGAACCACTCCCTGCTGGGCCGAGATCGTCACATCTCCCCCAAACCCAGGTGGAAACACAGAACTCCCGATTCCCTGGGTGTTGATCGAGGTGAAGGTGACGTTATTGCCTGCCAGGATGGTTACGTCTCCGCCGATCGCAGGGACGGTGACTGATGCGGCACTGGTGTTCACGTTACCCACCGTGATATTGCCCGGAGCCTGCAGGATAACGGGACCACTAACGGGATCACCCGTCAGGAATGTGGTGATGTTGCCGGTGGAAATGTTCCCTGCCGTTGTTCGCAAAATTACTGCTCGGCTACCTGTCAAGATGGCGGAGTCCGGGTCGCCTGTGGCTGTTGCATCCGGAGCATTGATGGTGATGTCCCCAGTAAACGTAATCGTGCCGCCTGCCTGAACTTTTAAGGAGGCCCCTGTATAGGAACCTGAGGTATAACTGCCGGGGGCTGTGATAATCGGGTCATAAAAGCTGACAAAGGTTCCTGGTTGACCAGCCAGAGTAAGGATGGCAAAGTTGCCACCACTGTTAAAGTGACTATCCCCAGAGACTAAACCATTGCTGATCAAGGTCAGATTTCCCCCACTCTGGAAGGGAGCCCCCTGATCCAGGTTATTCAGGGCCAGAATATCGATCGCCTGGGCACCTTGGATCGTCAGATTGCTGCCAGATTGCACCACCAGGGAGCCATTTAACCCTTCCCGGAAGCGAACTGCATTGTTAGCCATCACAGTCACATCCCCGGCAGCCTGAATTTTCTGGGTGATGACCACATCCCCTGACTGAATCTGGAGCCCAGACCCGGTTAACTCAACCTGACCCTGGTTATTAACGGTTAATCCCGTCGCATTACTGCCCGTTCCACCCGTTAACAATTCTGGCAGGGACACGATCGGCACAGAAAGGGGTGGGGAGCTTTTGCTAGGTTGGATTTCCAGACTTAAGGGACTCCCCGCTTGACTCAGCTTCACCAAACTTTGCCCTGGGACCGAGGAAATCAGAATCTGGCCGTTGGGTGCGCTCAGGGAACCAGTGCTGACTACGGTCCCCCCGATCAAAGTGAGGTTCTGGCCGACAGTCAAATTCCCACTATTGACGATCGCCCCCGGTTGCAGCCCCTGAAAGCCAAATCGATCGGGACTGCCCGTCAGGGCTGTGTAATTGTTAGGTTTTAAGGCACCAAATGGGTTATTCCCAAATCCGATACTGGTGGCTGTCGTGGCGGTAAAGGAGGCAGGGACATTCAGGATAGCCGTGGATCCAAAAATAATTCCTGCCGGGTTCATTAAATAGAGGTTGGGGCTGCCTCCAGTAACCTGGATCAGACCGTTGATAACGGAGGGATCACCCCCTGTGACCCGACCCAGAATATTTTGCAGGGTCGGGGTGGCTAGGAAGTTGGCAATTTGGTCACTATTTAGATTGAACTGGAGAAAACTGTGGAACAGGTTGATTTGATCTGCCGAGAGTTGCCCACCTGTGATGTTGAACTGATTGCCATTCGGCATCACGATCGTATTGGTGCCATCCGTTGCTGGAATGACCGTCTGGGCTATCCAGAGAGGCTGAGGTGCGGGGGCCACGATCGGTCTTGACTGAAGCGTGATCGCCATCAGGCTGGAAGGGAAGAGCATCGGTCAACCTCCTGGATGGGCAGCACATCCAGACTAGCCCACCCCTCAACCAAAAGCCAAAAAACGATCGGCAGGCTGAGCATCAGGAACTATTTGGTTCTCTCTATGGCTGCGGATAGGGGCTTTCCTGACAGAAGCCTATTTTGGCCAGGTAATCAAGGGATCCTGAGCCAGCCGATTCGAGACTTCGTAGGCTCCATAGCGATTCAGGTGGCTGGGATCTGAGAAATAGTCTGTTTCATTAGGCCATAAGTCAACCAGGTTACGGAAAACAAAGCCCTTCCCGATTGCTTTTTGGAGGATGAATTCCTGGAACTGCTGTTCATACTCCGATCGCACGGGATCGAGGTAGTCCTCCGTCAGGGGCAGATTGACAAAGACCAGAGGGATCTGGCGTTCCGCCAGGAACTGCACCAGGGCATCCAGGGCTTCAGCTTGTTTGCCTTCCAATTGGAAGGCTTCATAGTCACTGTCAAAATCTCCCGATACCCGGGCGAACTTTTGATAGTAAGTTGTGGGGTTAAACCGGATCGACAACGGCATGAAGCCACTGAAGTCAATGGCCTGGAGTAGAGAATCTTTCTTGGCTTCTGGGCTGAGGAGTTTGGTCTGGGTGGCTGGTTGATTCTGATTATGGGTTGGGGCCAGGTTTTGTTGGGCCAGAAGTTGAGCAGAGGTTAGTTTTTGGCGGGGCAGCCAGGCGGCCAGTCGATCGCGCAGAAACGTTTGAAGTTGCTCCTGCTGGGGGTAGACAGCGGATACAGCAGCCAACTTCTGGTTGAGAAAATCATTCACAGCGGCATAGCTACTGAGCTGGAAAGCAGGAGTTGTGGGGGCAGAAGGTTGCTGGGAGGTTGGACCTAGTGCAGGGGCACTCCCCTGGGAAAGACTGGGAGATGAGGTGAGGGTCGATCGACGTTCCTGGGTCAGACTTTTGTATCCTGCCGAAGCTAGCACACCATTGTAGGTGATGTCTATGCGACCGCTATTAAAGGCGCGGGCCCCATCTGCCCACAGGATGAACTTGGGCAGTTGTGCGGGGGTCAGTAACTCTCGGACCAGCAGATGGACGACCTGAACCGTTGCCCCATTAATCCCAAAATTGAAAACTCGCAGGTTAGGATGCCCTGCGGCAGCTAAGGCTTTCTCCAGAGCGACTGGGTCAATTCCCCTCAACGCCCGAGAGCTGCCAACAATCAAAATATCAGGGGGGCCAGACTCGCTAATATGCTGGAGATACAGCGCCAGTTGTCGATCGAGTTGACGGGTGTTAAAGGTGGGATAACGACTGGGTACCTCCTGAACCAGCGGTCGATTCCACTGGTTTTGTGGCGAGTCCAGGGGATTTTCAATCCGGACAGAGGAAGAGGCAATATTAGCAATATTGCTGGGCTCCAGGGGAGGCGGGGATGCTGTATCTGTTTGGGTAAACCCCGAGGAGTTGAAGACACGCCTGCGATCCTGCCCTGATTTATTGAGGGATAGGTTGGGCAGATTGGGAATGGCTGCTGGTTTAGTGGGCTGGGCCGGAGGTTTGGGTTGAACCACAGGGGTGGTCTCTGCCAGAGCCGCCTCCTGATGCATACGGGCCTGAAGTTGGAGAAACTCTCCCAGTAGCCGATCGCTACCTAGAACTAGGAGTAGACCCAGGATGGTCCAGACCAAGGCTGTCCGCCCATCGGGTTGCCCTGCTCCCAGCAGCGCAGGCGGGGTAGACTCAGGCAATAGAGTCATGGCAGAGGACGATTCTGGTTCCGTGGCGGCAAAGATTTGGGTCAAGATCAGGAAGCGTCGGCATCCCTCTACCAGACGCTGGGGGATCCGGACTAGTTGAGTCGGGAGATCTGGAGGAATAGGGTCTGCGGGAGGAACTAAATCTCCCGGTTCCAGGAGTAAAGCCCCCACATAGGCATCCGAGGCAGCAAATTCTGGCGTGGGTTGGGGCACCAGCCGATGCCGCTGCACAAAGTCAAAACCATAGTTCCAGAGTGGACGTTTCTGGCCTGCCCGCCGTCCATAAATCCGTAGACCCACCAATTTCGGCACCTGAAGCTGCCGGATCAGCTTCACCGCTTCGGTCGTCACCTGCTCCTGTTTGGGGCAGGTAGGCCCATCGACCATGATGTGCAGCAGATGATCACGGGGCAGCAACTGCACCCGCAGGCCGCCCGTTGCCAGCCACCAGTCCAGATCAGGATTCAGCAGCCGATGCAGTAGAAACAGGAGGGCGGGCTGGTCACCCTGGTGAGCCAGGTTTAAAGCTGAACTGGCTAGAGCTGCATGAAGCGTGGCAGGGAGGGTTAGCCATTCCACCCAGACAGGGACATCCTGTCCGGCAACCTGACCATAAAGAGCAGCGGCCAGGATGCCTTGGGGCGCAATCTTTTCCAGAAGTGGGGCCACAACCTGCAGGACTTTTCCTCGATCGGGGGCGGCTTTGCCATTGCTTCTGCCCGGAGTTTGTTCGCAGAGCAGGTGCAGGGTAGATTCTTTCAGCGAGGCAGTCAGGGTGATGGCCTGCACCTCTAGGCTCTGATTCAGGAGGCAAACGATCGCCTGGACATCCCCCCAGCGAGCCCACTCCTCCAGCATTTCCTCGGCTGGCGTCAGATCAATTCGCAGAGTCCAGTTAATGGTGTCCTCGCCGATGACGCGGCTGAGGACGATGGCATCCCGGAAGTGGCTCAGCCTCAGATCCCGCAATTTCTGAGTAATGGGCTCAGCGATCAGGGCTGGATCAGGGCTGTAGGTGGAATCGCAAAATACACAGAGGCGACGATTACGCTGCTGCTGCTCCAGATTGGTCCCAGCCGGGTAGTCGATCGCCTTCACACTCACCTGAACAGCTACTTCCAAAGCGCTCAGGGTTTCACTCAGATAGCGAGCGATCGCGTCCCCATTTCCCTGGCGAGCCAAACTGTAGTTCGAAAGAACCAGGGCAGAACAGGAGGCAACGGCTGTCGCACTGAGCTCGGGTTGTTCTGCAGGGACCTGTGGTGGAGTGGCAGAACTGGATCGAGCTTTGCTGGATGGGTCCAGTTGTTCCAGATAGCGATCGAGTTGATTCAGGTAGATCAACTTTGCCCAACTGGGGCGACTCTGATTTGAAACCCGACTGTAGACATAGACCTGATATACAGGTGGGTTTTGGGGAGGCAGCAGATCTTCCAGATTGGTAGCAGCCAGGAGGCGCAACAGACGGGGAATGACAATCCCTACCCTGGGGCTCTGGCTGGCTTCGCACAGGATATGGAGGTTATTGGCTTGAACCCGGACTTTGATCTGGGCCTCTCTCAAGCCAATGCCTAACTGAGCCCACTGTTCCAGGGCAGTTTGACGGTTCCCAGAGGGCTTTTCTTGGGCAGTCGTGGGGGAAGGACTAGTTTTTTTCGGGGCGGGTTCTCCCTGTTTGGCTGGGGAAAAGCCATGACCGTTTTGCCCAACTGGAAATCCCCCCTCTGACTTGGGGATAGTTCCCCCTGGTTCATGAGGAGTTTCAAGCATTGTCCGATCGCGAGAAACAGTCCGCTCGTCTAAACTCAATCTCAGAGCCTCAACTTAATAGTCCTGAAAGGGCAGTCAATCTTGCATCATAGGGATAGCATATCTTGCCCCGTTTTAACATAGAGGTCCAGAATTTTTTGCGATTCGGCCTCACAGGCTTCGGCTCTATTTCCTCTCGTTGATTGACCATTGATTTAGGACACCGTTAACCCCTATGCCATCTTCTGAACGCAAGCCTGATGCGGCTGACACTCTGCCCATTCCTCCCCAATTATTGCTCAGTCTGACCACCGCACCGCTATTGTTGGGGCTGGTGGCAGGTAGATTTGTGATGGAATGGGTACGAGAGGTGGGCCAGTTGAGCGAAGAAATATTTCGGGGCGATCGCCTGCCTGTCCTGGATTCAGAATCTCAGAGCCCTGACCAAGAAGCATCCTGAGGGGTGTGGTGTGGATTTGAGGGATTGGTTCAGGAATAATTCTTCGATCCCGCAGGAGAGTGACTCTACTTAATTGCGGATTACGAATAGAATGATTGAGTAAAAAAGTTTGCCTTCATCCTGTATCAGACTCCCATGAGTTCTATTCCTCACCCATCCGATGATGCGTCCCTCAATCTCTCAAGTTCAGGTAGCACCATAGAGCTTACACAAGCTTCGCCTAGGAGGCCGGAAGTGGAGGATCTTGAGACTATCCCAGCTACATTGACCGGCGACTTATTTTTGCGCCATCGGCTCAAAATCGTAGAAGACTTGTGGGAAGCCGTACTCCAGCAGGAATGTGGCCAGGAGTTAGTTGATCTACTGAATCAACTGCGGGCTCTCTGCTCTCCAGAAGGGCAGGCTCCTGACTCCGCCGAATCGGAGGCTCTGAAGGTGGTGGAGAAACTGGATTTGAATGAGGCAATTCGGGCCGCTCGTGCCTTTGCGCTTTATTTCCAGTTAATTAACATTGTGGAGCAGCATTATGAGCAGCGGGGACAACAACAGCAGTACCGCGCAGCTTATGAACAGGTTCCGGCTGAGATCAACCGCTCTGCTGTTCGGGCTGCCCCGCTGAGGGGGGGCCATGAGGCTGCGATCACAGCCGAAGCTGGTGAAGAAGCAACGCCGTTTCAGGCGGGTTTGCTTGAGAAAAGCTTGCAGGAAAGTGATCCGGCCCGCCGAGAATTGGGTACCTTTCACTGGCTCTTTCCCCGACTCAAGCGGTTGAATGTCCCGCCACAACAAATTCAAGCACTGATTTACAACCTGGACATTCGGCTGGTGTTTACGGCCCATCCGACTGAAATTGTCCGCCATACGATTCGAGACAAGCAGCGCCGTATTGCTAAGATCTTGCGACAACTGGATCATGTTGAGGAACGGGTGGGATCGCTGGATTGTTCCTGGGAAGCGGAAGAACTGCAAGCCCAGCTAACTGAGGAGATTCGTCTCTGGTGGCGCACTGATGAACTGCACCAGTTCAAACCAACGGTTCTGGATGAGGTGGATTACACCCTCCACTATTTCCAGGAGGTTCTATTTGATACCATTCCCCAGCTCTATCAGCGGTTTAAGCGGGCGTTGTCATTCTCCTTCCCCAGATTGCAGCCACCTCAGAACAGCTTCTGTAAGTTTGGCTCCTGGGTTGGGTCCGATCGAGACGGTAACCCATCTGTTACCCCGGCTATTACCTGGCAAACCGCCTGTTATCAGCGTAATCTGGTGCTGGATAAGTACATCCAGTCCATTCGCCGATTAACAGAGTTGCTCAGTCTTTCCCTTCACTGGTGTGATGTCATGCCAGAGTTGCTTGAATCTCTTGAGCAAGATCAGGGTTATCTGCCAGAAATTTACGACCAGCTCGCTATCCGTTATCGGCAAGAACCCTATCGTCTGAAACTGGCTTATATCTATCAGCGGCTGAAAAATACCCAGATCCGAAATCAACGGCTCCAGAATGGAAATTTTCTGCAGCAGGAACTGACGGAGATTAACCCGGGGACCCTCTACTGTGCGGGCTCAGAATTCCTGGCGGAGTTGAATTTGATCCAACGCAGTTTGGCCTCGACAGGATTAAGTTGTCGAGAGCTGGATCATCTGGTTTGTCAAGTAGAAATCTATGGGTTCAATCTGGCTAACCTGGATATCCGCCAGGAAAGCTCCCGTCATTCTGATACGTTGAATGAAATCACCTCCTACCTGCAGATTCTGCCCCGGCCTTACAACGAGATGAGCGATGCCGAACGTTCCCTCTGGCTGACCAGAGAACTGCAGACCCGTCGTCCCCTGATCCCGGCAGAATTGCCTTTCTCGGAAAAAACCTGTGAAACGGTCGAGACCTTCCGGATGATTCGCAAACTCCAGCAGGAGTTTGGCCCGGATATCTGCTGTACTTATGTGATTAGCATGAGTCATGAAGTCAGTGATCTGTTGGAGGTGTTGTTACTGTCGAAGGAAGCTGGGTTATATGATCCTGCTACTGGATTTGGCAATCTCCATGTAGTGCCCCTGTTTGAAACGGTCGAAGATCTGAAACGGGCTCCCTCGATCATGCGCTACCTGTTTGAGTTGCCCCAATATCGGGCCTATCTGGCAGGGGGCTATGGGATGCAGCAGGGTGAAGATGCGACTCCCTTTTCTCTTCAGGAAGTGATGCTGGGGTATTCTGACAGTAATAAGGACTCCGGATTCCTGAGTAGTAATTGGGAAATCCATAAGGCTCAGCAGGCGTTGCATAAACTGGCGGATGAGTTTGATGTTGCTCTGCGGATTTTCCATGGTCGAGGCGGATCAGTGGGACGAGGCGGTGGTCCGGCCTATGAAGCGATCCTGGCTCAACCGGGACGCAGTGTAAATGGGCGGATTAAGATTACGGAGCAGGGAGAAGTCCTGGCCTCTAAGTATTCTTTACCAGAACTGGCGCTTTATAATCTGGAGACTGTGACAACGGCTGTGATTCAAACCAGTTTGCTCCGCACTGGGTTTGATGATATCCAGCCCTGGCACGAAATTATGGAGGAACTGGCCATTCGCTCGCGGCATCACTATCGATCGCTCATTTACGAGCAGCCAGATTTTGTGGACTTTTTCCACCAGGTGACGCCGATCGAGGAAATCAGCCAACTGCAAATCAGTTCCCGACCTGCTCGGCGGGGCGGTAAGCGGGATCTGGGTAGCTTGCGGGCAATTCCCTGGGTCTTTAGCTGGACGCAAACCCGCTTTCTCCTGCCTTCCTGGTATGGTGTTGGGACGGCCCTACAAGATTTCTTGCAAGAAGAACCGGAAGCCCACCTCAAACTATTGCGCTACTTCTACTACAAGTGGCCTTTCTTTAAGATGGTGATTTCCAAATGTGAAATGACCCTGGCTAAAGTCGATCTTCAAATTGCCCATCACTATGTGAGTGAGCTGACCCAGGTGGAGGATCGCGATCGGTTTGAGCGGGTCTTCCAGCAAATTGCGGATGAATTTCACCTGACCCGTGAACTGGTGCTTTCGATCACAGGTCATAAGCGACTTCTGGATGGCGATCCAGATCTCCAGCGATCGGTGCAATTACGGAATGGGACGATCGTCCCTCTGGGCTTTTTGCAGGTTTCCCTGTTAAAACGCTTGAGGCAGCACCATAACAGTTCTTCCGCTGCGATCATCCGGTCTCGATATAGTAAGGGTGAACTACTACGGGGGGCGCTCCTGACGATCAATGGTATTGCTGCCGGAATGCGTAATACAGGCTGATCCTGAATTGATGGCCAGAGGCATGCCGGGTTCATGGTGACAGTAGGGGCATTCCCTCTGATGCACCGGACCGGTTCAACGGTTGTAGTTGGGCTTGGCACGGCTATAACAACATGTGTCAATTCGCTGGAATATGACTGTAATCCTGGCTGAGGGATTGTAGTAGTGATATATACTGAACTGAAAGTCATCGGTGATGCCCTATGACTCCTTTACTTCGCTGCACATTACTACTTGTGACCCTGCTGGCTGTTCCGATCTGCGTGATAGAGCAAAGCGTTGCTGGTCTCTCTCCTGAAGTGCCGAGGCCACGTCAGATTAATCCTATTGCCCTGGGTAATACTGATTCCTTGGGGTCTGGTAATCGGCTCAAGTGTGGTTACGTGAAGGATATGAAGTACGCTCCACCTCCGACTAAAGCCCCTGATGGAGCCAATCGGGTCGCAGTAGAAGAGCCATTAAACCGCTGTGGTGGTGCGAGAACGGTAGACGGTAGGTTCGCAGTGGCTATCCTGCCCAGTTCAGGGTTTAGTCAAACCCTGGCAGAGTATCCGACATTCCTTATCTACATGCCTTTTACGTCGGTTCAGGAGGGTATCTTTAGCCTGTCAACCAGCCCTAACAGCTATCCCTACTACCAGGCAAGAGCCCAGTTGACGGGTAACCGAGGGATTATTCGTTTTCAGTTGCCTTCCAGTGCGCCTAACCTGGTGGCTGGTAAAAAGTATTTCTGGCAGTTTAGATTTAGCGCTGTGACCAATGAAAGTGAGAATCAGCTACTGGTGATTCGGGGGCAGATTCAGCGCATTAATGCCAGCGCAACTCTCCAGAATCAGCTTGCGATAGCTGCCCCAAGGCAGAAAGCCGCAATCTATGCTAATAACGGGATCTGGCAGGATGCCCTCACAACACTGGCCCAACTGAAGTGTGCCAATCCTGGCGATCAGGGCATTGCTAGCGATTGGTCTTCCCTGCTACAACAGGTTGAATTAAAAGAATTGGCCATGGAACCCATTATTGGGGTTACGGTGCAGCCAGACAAAAAGATTACTACGAAGAAAACTCCCAACTCGACTGGTCCAGGACCCACATCCTGTCCCCTCTACCTTAAATAATTTTCTGACGGGCACACCCGCTGATTTTACATCCCAATTTGTCTGACATGATCGAGCATCTGCAGGCCGTGAATCAGGGATGCTCCGCCGCGAATCGCAGTGGCGACGTGAATGGCTTCGGTCATCTGCTCTAGGTCGGCTCCTTGCTGCAGGGATTCTTTGCTGTAGGCATCAATACAATAGGGACATTGCACCGTGTGAGCGACGGCCAGAGCAATGAGCGCTTTTTCTCTGGCTGATAAAGCTCCATCGGCAAAGACTGCACTATAGTAAGCAAAGAATTTTGTCGCCAGTTCCGGGTTGCCTTCACGGATCTGGCTGAAGTGGTTCAGGTGCTCAGGATTGTAGTACTGCTCTGTCATGATCGAGTGCTTGGGATTACCAGGATTTAGGTTGCGGCTCAGGCATTCTGCCAGTAGCGCAAGGGTGAACTTGGCTCAACTTTATCTGAAAAATTTCGTCTCTTGGTTCAATCAACCCTGATTTGCTACAAATTGGCTGGATGATCCTTGATAGGCTAACACTGTAGTCATAATTTTTGGTTAGATAAAACTGGGTCGCTGAATTGCCCTTTGTTGGTTTCAATCGGGAGACATGCTAAGTCACACAATCCTATCTACCCCAATCTCTTTGCTGGCTCGCCTGAAACAGCAATTTTGGTGCCAGACATACCGCTGGTCGCTTCCTGCCCTGGTTTGGCTCGCTACTATTGCTCCAGCGGGGGCTCAGGTTGAGTTACGAGTTGCCCTTGAAGAAGGGGTTTCCCAGGTTCAGGTTGCCAGTTCTACCAAAGCGATCGTGCGGGAGAGTACCGGACGTTTGTTGGGTGAGATGCCTCCAGGGAGTGCTTATGATGCTCGCATGGGTCCCAAAGGCATTACCTTGTCCAATCAGTTTCCTGGGAGCAAGCTCTGGATTGAGCCCACTGCCGGAGGCTATGTTTGGGTGGGCGATCGCTGGTATCGAGGGCGTCTGTTGTTGCTTCCCGCCGCTAAAGGACTGACCGTCATTAACTTTGTCGATCTGGAACAGTACCTCTACAGTGTTCTGGGTGGTGAAATGAGGCCAGACTGGCCCCAGGAGGCTCTGAAAGCTCAGGCTGTGGCTGCGCGATCCTATGCGCTTTACAAGCGTCAGCATGCAAGCAAGAAACTGTTTGATCTGGGGGATAGCACTGCCTCTCAGGTTTATAAAGGGCTGATCTCAGAATCTGCTGGGACGCAGATGGCGGTTCGAGAGACACAGGGGCAGGTGTTGATTTATAAAGGTCAGATTATTCAGGCCGTGTTTCACTCTTCTGCTGGCGGACGCACAGAGAATTCCGAATTTGTTTGGACGCAAGCGTTGCCCTATCTGCGGAGTGTCCCAGATTTTGACCAGGGAACTCCCAATTATGAGTGGGTCAAAGTCTTCTCCAGTCAAGAACTGAAAGCCCGCCTACCCGGATTGGGGAATATCTTGTCCTTTATCCCGCAACGGCTGGCACCCAGTGGACGTATTATCACGATGAAAGTTGTTGGTGATGCAGGCAGCCGGATCATGAGTGGTAATGACCTGCGCAATGCCTTGAACTTAAAGAGTACCCTGTTTGTCGTGACGCCCCAGGCTGCAACCAATGGCATTAAGGATAATGTCAGGACTCCTTCCCTGGCTTTCCAGGTGAGTGGTCGTGGTTTCGGACATGGCTTGGGCATGAGTCAATGGGGCGCCTACAACATGGCAGTTCGAGGCATGAATTATCAGCAAATTGTTCTCTATTACTACAAAGGAGCGGCTCTCGCTCGGATTCAAGTCCGTTAGTTCGGGAAATGATTCCCGGATGAAATAGCGCAGAGACCTCAGCAATTGAGCCCTGTTGTCCTTCGATGAGCACCCCTAAGATGATCGGTAAATCAGGGTGCTTATTGAACCATGACTACAGGGCAATTTGATGCGGTGCAGGTTGACCCCCAGGGCTGGGCTCAGAGCGACGACGCTTCTGAACTTGTGTTGTCGGGGATGGGCAGACCGCTCTTTGAACAACCGGATCTCACTCCATCCGATTCCCTCCTCCTGAACTGTCTGCAACGGCTTGAGGCTGTTGAGTCATCGCTGCAGGTTTTGATGGCAGCGGCTCAGGTTCAAATCAGTGAACAACGAGATCTGCGTCAGAACAGCGATGCCCTGGCCAGCCAGTTAACGGACTTGCAAACGGCGATCGGTCATCTCAGCCAGGGACTGTCTCGACAATCCCCACTGAGTTCTACGGATCTGAAACCCCTGGAGGATCAGCTGGTTCAACTGGGCACCTTGATTTGCCCTGGCCCTTCTAGCTTGCAGTTGTTGGGTGGAGGCATGGCGGTGCTGTCTGCCGTTCTGGTCCTCTACACCAGCCTTGTTCTCCGCCCAACTTACCTCAGCCTGAGCCGGATGCTATCCCAACAGCAGGGGGCGATCAGTCATCTCCTGGCCTGCACACTCAACCCCAAAACGACCCCGTGCAAGGACCTTCGCCGGTCGATCGACAAGCAGCAGTCCCCCACCAAGCCATCTCGCCTTCCCTCCCCCCTGTAAAGCCGCAATCAATCGCGGCTTTACAGACCTGTGATGGGATGTCTTTCCCTGAATCTAGAGAGCCGCGATCAATCGCAGCTCTAAGTCCGTCGTGGCTTCATATCTTTGCATACCCTCTCCTAAAACCATGAATCAAACGCCGAAACGCTTCGCTCTCTTTTGTCTGCTGGGCTTTTGTCTGGCTGGATTACTGGCGATCGTTATTTCTGAACCAAAGATCAGCCGCAGTCAGCCCCAACCTGCTGCCACAATCGCCCTTCCTGCGACCTCTCCCACAAGCTCTGCTGGTCCGGTTGCTGGCCAGACTCTTGCAGTTCCGGATCCTGCTAAAGTCACCCGTCCTAGTCCTGCGGCAAATCCCTTGTATCCCATCAAACTCAATGGGAAATTTGGCTATATCAATGTTGCTGGCCAAGTTGTCATTCCGCCTCAGTTTGAGGAGGCCAGGTTCTTCTCTGAAGGGATGGCAGCAGTTAGGGGCAACGATCCAACAGTAAAACCTGCAGCAACCTCTCGGTATCGCCAGGCTCAATGGGGGTTCATCAATCTTCAGGGTCAGTGGATCACTGGGGCCGAATTTGATCAAGTCAAGCCCTTTTCAGAGGGATTGGCTGCCGTCCAGATCAATAGCACAGGGTCTAGTCTCTGGGGATTTGTCAACAAAACAGGTCAAATGGTTATTCCCCCTGCTTACACAGAAGTCGAATCCTTTCAGGAAGGGCTGGCAGCCGTGGAAATCGATCGGCAATGGGGCTACATTGATTCCTCTGGCAGCATGAAGATTCAGCCGCAATTTGCTCCAACAGCGGGAAGAAATGAACCCCCCCACTCTTTCTCGGAAGGACTGGCAGCAGTCATGCCTGCTCAAAGCAATGGCCGCTCTTCTGGCTATGGTTACATCAATTTTGCCGGTGAATTTGTGATTCAACCGTCTTATAGATTAGCCTTACCCTTCTCGAATGGCCTTGCTGCCGTAATGGTCAGAGACAAATTTGGTTTTATTGACCCTACCGGTGCGATGGTGATTCAGCCTCAGTTTCAGATGGCTCAACAGTTTTCCGAAAACCTGGCCCAAATTGCCTTTGACCAAAACCCTGATGATAGGCGCTGTCCTTACCTGCAGGGTTATATTGACAAAACGGGACGAACCACGATCGCACCTCAATTCTGTCTGACCCGTCCGTTTTCGGCTGGGTTGGCCCTGACCGATCGGGGATTTATCAACAAATCTGGCCAGGTTGTTTTGAAACCGGATGGGGTAGTTGAGGGTGAGTCATCCTTTGGCCGTGGTTTGGTTCAGATAGCGGTCGATCGCAAAGTCGGGTACGTGGACAGAACCGGTCGATACATCTGGCAACCGACAGAGTGATCTGGCACGAGTCATAGTCTTTCTTCGTAATTCAGGAATATTGCAATGCCAAAGATTTTTTTGGATGGGCAGATCAATCTGACCCAACAGAATCCCGATCGCTACGAAACATTAGGTAACCTGTCTCAAGTAGAGGCCCAACAATTATCGAGGGCAGTTTTCGGGAATGGCCCTGGGGCTGAACTCCTGAATCTTCTGGACCAGCAGTACAGCAATGGCACAGGGACGCTGATCAAGCGAGAAATTGCCCTGGCTCGCCATGAGGGGGGGTTGAGATTTGGGCGAGAGAATCCAGACCCCGCCAGTGGTTACAATTTTGGCACCTTCCAGATTGGCGGGTTGGATACGACGGCATCAGAGAGCCGAGCGAAGTACGATCGCAATTTACAGGCAGGTCTGAAGCTATACCAGCAACTAACGGGTAAAACCGTTGATCCAGCTACCCTGACCCTGGCCGATCGAGATATTATTTGCCACCTCGGTTACATCTACACCGAAAGACAACGCTCCTACAATGGCGAGTATTATGCAAACGCTCCAGGTCGTCCGCCAGAGGCTATTTTTCGGGATTTAGGCAATCCGGCTCTGCCTGTTAACCAGGCGGTTGAACTCATGTCGAGTGGTATCCAGGGAGGCATTCGCGACATCGGGGAAGATGTCTATCGTATGCAAAGCCAACTGGTTGTGGACAAGCAGCAGATGAGTCAAGCGGTTGAGCAGGGCCGCACCCTCATGCAGGGAACCGTTGGCTTGGGAGATGTCGGCGCAGATGTGAAGGAAATTCAGACTCGTTTGAAAGCACAGGGCTATCCCATTCAAGTGTCTGAATCGTTTACCAGAGAAACTCAGCAGGCCGTTATGGCTTTTCAGCGTCGTCAAGGGTTGGAGGCCGATGGTGTTGTAGGGCCAAACACATGGGATGCCTTGTCCCCAGTCTCCCGATCGCAGCAAACCATGACACCAGATCGTACCCCCCAAGTAGAACAAGAGGCACAGAATAATACGGCGATGGAAAAAAATGTGGAAACTGCCGCAACGTCTGCATCTGTCACAACCAATTCCGTTGAAACCAAGCGTGTCAGTCCTGAACCCGCTCAGGCTCAGGCTGAAATTCCAAATCGAATTGAACTCCCGAATGGAGATCGGACGGCGAAGCATAATTTCACGATCAAAGCTACTGCTCAAACTGCCGTTAACGGCAAAGTTGTGTCTGGAAGTCCTTCGAACTCAATTCAGTCAGATGCGCCATTGCTTCGGTATGGCGATCGAGGTCAGGCGGTGACGCAGGTGCAGACAGCCCTCAATCAGAGGGGGGCCAGTATTGTTGTGGATGGGGTTTTTGGTGCCCAAACACAGCGGGCTGTGGTTGGTTTTCAACGGAGTCAAGGACTGGAGCCAGATGGCATCGTCGGTCCCAGTACTCGCGGTGCCTTGGGGTTAGCGCAGCGACAACCGGGTCAATCCCCATTATCTGTGCAACAGACTCAGGCCACTGCCACCAACCCATCCTTGAAGCTAGATCGTCTGAGAATCCCTGCTGGTAATACGTACTATGGCGCACCCCGTGATGGAGGCAATCGACAGCACGCTGGCACAGATACCTACAATCCAGCACAAGATGGCAGAACTGAGGCAGCCAAATCGAGTCTGGGCGGCATCATTCTCAAGGTCGAAGTGCAAAGAGATGCTGGTGGTAACCCCGTTGGCTATGGCTCATACATCGATATTTACAATCCCACCCTGGGAGTAGTTGAGCGGATTGCAGAATTCGATACTCCCAAGTTTTCTCCAGCAGATGTGGGCAAGGTCATTCCCGCAGGAACTGTGGTCGGAACGGGGGCAAGTCTGACTGAAGTGATTCACCGGGAAGTTCGTCCCTATGCAATCTACCGACAAGGCCCCAATTCTCAATATGGTTTTGCGGGGACAGTGGATTGGGCAGATTTCATGGTGAGGAATGGCATTTACAAGCTGGAAGGTAATGATCTAGTTCCCACAGGACGGGTATTACCAGCACAGCAGATAGAGAAGATTCAGGCTTCTCTAACACCAGAGGTTCAGGCAGATGTTGACAATGTGATTGCCCAGGGGACGCCCCAGGACATCCCTTTTGCTCTGGCCGATCATCTGAGCGAACAGACAACTCTGCTTGATATGCTATCGCTCGACTCCAAAAACGATTCACTAAATTCAGAGGCCCAGCAGAATCGCCAGGCCGTCTTGCAACCGTCAAATTCCCTGAGTCAGGCATCAACTCAGGCCTGTCAGCAGACCAGCGGCATGGAGCTTGACTAAAAAGGGCTCGTTCAAGAGTGGGGCTCGTTCAAGCGGCGATCCCACTCCGCATCAAGTCGGGCTGACTGGTTGACTTCCTGTTCTAACAGATCCGTTTCGGTGGTGTAGGCTAGATCTTCCTGCCGGATAACGGTTTCATTGGCAAACTGACGGGCATACTTGAGCTTCCGCTGTAGCGGCTCGTTCTCGTCTGCCCGATTCAGTTGGAGCGATCGGATCCGCCGTTCTTTATTCCGAGCCTCGATCTGACGATTGCGCCACTGGACCCAAAAGTAACGGATGAGTGGAATCCCCAGGAAACCAACCCCATAGCCCAACAGCAACCCGTAGATGGATTGGGTAAAGGCGACCAAACCCCCCAGTTTTGCAGCAACGATCCCATCTCGCAGCATGGCTCCCAGCACTAGGGCACCAATGAGATTCACAGCACCCAATCCGGCTGCCAGCATGAGCTGGCCGGACCCTGCTTCACTAAAGCGCCAAGGCTTTTCCTCCAGATAGGCTGGAACTGACTTGGAACGCTGTCCCGCTGCAGTGGTTTGCAGTTCTGGAAAGTGATAGACAATGTCCCCCTCCGGACTGACTTCTGGCCGACCGTCGAAGCGAGCCAGAACGGGCAGCATATATTCTTCGTATTCCTGGGCAAATCCCTGACCGGTGCTATCCAGATAGGGGGCAATTTGCTCTGCTGTGACAGCCCCTTTGTTATTGCGGATGACGGCTGCGATCGTCTGCCAGCGCCGCTCCTCTAGATTAAAATTGGGATTGCCATCCCCAAAGATGAAGGAGAACACGGCCTCCAGAAAATTCATCTGGGGTTCTTGATTGAACTGGGAGTAGCGCTGCTCATAGCGCCGATCGTAATAATCTGGGTAAAAGATCCAGAAGAAATCTGGACCAAACCAGAAATGGGGCATGTAAATTGCCCCTCCTCCCCCTCCAGAATCATGCCGATCGTCACTGTCTCGACTGGAGTTGGTCGCTGTGATGATCACAATAATAGTCACGACAATCAAGATGATAGACAGAATCAGAACAATTCCGAATGAGATCCGAATCAAATAAAACAGAACCCGCCAGACTTTCTGCCACCATTCCTGTAAGCGCAAACGGAAATACTTATTTTGCAGGATCGATCGAAAATTTTTCGGGAAAAGATAGACAATTTCCCCCGATTCGGATACCTGTAGGTGGCCGCCTGCCTCCGATGCCAAAGCTAGTAACCCCTGTTGGGCCAGGTTGACCTCCAGACCTGCCTGGGTAGCCACGTCCCCTGTTGTAACTCGGTAGCCGAGCTTCTCGACAGCCTGCATGATGGTAGGGTTAGGAGCCATACACGTTATCCCTTAGCGTTAGGAAATACCTTACTTCTTCCAGTATAAAAGCCCCAAAAGTTATTCTTACAGCACCCCATCTCTCTGGCTTACGGGAAAAGCGCGGCAGAACAGTATCGGTTTCGACCCAGCCGTTTGGCCTCATAAAGGGCTTGATCTGCAGTCGCAATTAACCTATCCGTTGTTAATTCTTGGCTAGGAACAACGGTTGCAATTCCGACACTGGCTGTAACGTACTGGCTGATGGGGGAAGCTCTGTGATCAATTGTCAGGAGCTGAATCCCGTTGGTAATAGCTTCAGCTACAGCAATAGCTCCTGCAGTGGTTGTGTGGGGTAAGATCACAACAAATTCTTCACCGCCATAACGGGCGGCCAGGTCAGTGGAGCGTTTAACCGCTTGTTTGATCGCCTGAGCTACCTGGATTAGACAGGTATCGCCTATTTGATGACCATAGCTATCGTTATAAAGCTTGAAATAGTCGATATCACAAAGCAGCAGGGATAGGGTTGTTTTCTCTCGTTGTGCCCGCTGCCATTCCTGCTGGAGATAGAGGTCAAAACTGCGACGATTGGCCAATCCGGTCAGGCTATCGATCGTAGCCAGGCGCTCCAGTTCTCCATTCGCAGTTTGGAGAGCGGCCTCGGCCTGTTTCCGATCTGTGATATCTCGTACCATGACCAGGACTTCATCCTCTCCGCAAACAGTGATGCGGACTTCCTCGTAATGAAAGTCCTCCCCGATCGTCAATTGGTGCTCGTATACCTGAAGTTCACCGGTCGCTAGGGCTTGGTGGGTGTACTGCATTCTTTTTTCTGCCAGTTCAGGTGGCAGGATGTTGTAAACGTTAGCCCCTGCTTTGGATTTTTGAGGCTTAAAGAGCTGAAAACTGCTGCTCCTGAACACCTGCAAGTATGTGCCATTCCGGTGCATGCGAATTAAGAGGTCGGGAATAGCCTGCATCATGGCTTTATTGGTCAGCTCGCTCTGGCGCAGAGCTCCTTCGATCTGTTTCAGTTCAGTGACGTCCCGACAAACCATCAATACAGAGTCGATCGACCCATTACCAGAAGATTCAGGCACTAGACGGGCATGGTAATAGGCCAACTGTGTCGGGGAAGGATAGGCAAATTCAAGGGTTTGTTCTTGTCCAGTATCGAAAACTTTCTGCCCTGCTGCTTGCCAAAGATCTACCAGTGGTTGAGGCAACCCCAGTTCCTGAGCTGTATTGTGCATAAATCTGGAGGCAGAAATCCCGGTCTTCTGTTCGATCACGGGATTGACATAGAGAGGTTGAAAGCATCGATCCCAGCGAATGATGATATCAGGGGAATGTTCGATCAGGGCTTTATTTTCCTGCGCTTGCTGATGCAGGAGTTCATCAATCAGCTTCCGATCGTGGACATCTCGATGAGTTCCTGACATCCGCAGCGGAGAACCATCACGATCAAAGGCAACTACCTTCCCATAGTTGGCTATCCATTTCCACTCCCCTGCTTGAGTTCGTAACCGGTATTCAAACTGATAGATAAAGGCATGGTTTTCTAGATGGGCTTTTAAAATGTCCATCACCCAGGGTTTATCATCTGGATGGATGAGGCTTTCCCAGGCCCGGATATGTTTTGGAAGATCATCAGAAGCGTAACCCAGCATGTCCAGCCAGCGGGGGCTAAAGTATGCTTCACCCGTTTTCAGATTCCAATCCCATAATCCTTCCCCCGATCCTTCTAAAGCTAATTCGAGACGCTGACGGCTTTCCCATAAGGCTGTTTCGGCTTGTTTGTTCTGGAGATCAATCTGGTTCAAAGTCCTGGTGGTTTTCAAAATAACGCTACCCATAACCAGTGTCACCAGAATGCTCTGCACAGCGACCTGAGCTTCTGCACTGTAGAGTTGTCTGGTGTAGCCTAGCTGACATAGTTTGCCAATCAGCGGGGGAGCTAGTATGGCGATCGGCATCACCTGACGAGCGATCAGGCTGCCCTGTCCCTCACCACTGATCAGGAGCATAATGCCGCGATCGGGACGGGCGAAAACAATGCTGGTGCCGAGTAACAGGAAATTAATTGCTGCTGGAAGGGTCATCCCAGTATGGAGTCCCGCATGGTGAAGGAAGGCATCGCCGTACCCCAGGAAACCCAAAAAAGCAATCAGCCAACCTGCTACACCCAGCACTTGGGTGATGAGATAGTTTGGCTGTTGGATGTTCAGAATCAGCATGGCTGAGCCCAACAGCAGTGAGGCGATGACTGCATCGGGTGCCACTTGTTCTGGACTTGGATAGCTGCCTTCCATGTTGGGCTGCGGCAGTAGCACCTGATCGAGGCCCAGATCAACGTGGAATCCGTACTGAGTTAAGGTCAGCACTGCAATAATCACAAGAACTGCTGCTGCTGTTAGGTTGAGCCATTGCATAATCTGTTTGGATTGTGCATGTTGAATTTTGCCTTGCTGATGCCAGAGCCAGAGAGACAGACCTCCCAGGATAAAGGTAAGGACAGTGTTGGTCTTGATTGTTGGCCAGCTTGAAGCAAAGCCTTTGAAGAGATATAGGTCAGCGATCCAGCCTAATAGCATGGCTAAACCAATCAGGACCACAACGATGGCTAGACTTTCGGAGGCCAGACGAAAAAAAACCATGCGTTGGGTTGAGGGCACTGGGAGTCGCGCAGCTGTGGCTGTTTCCATAAGCTTCTAAGTTTCCTCAATGGGCAAGCATCTTTTTAAGATGTCATTGCATCTTAAAAATGCCACCGCATCTTAAAAATGCCACCGCATCACCAGAAGAATATCAATCCTCTGGGTTTAGATTGCAAGATAGCTTACGCCTATGAAAAATTAGTATCCTCTCAGACGTCTAACCAGAGACTCAAAGCGGGTTACCGCCAGATCCAGATTTTCTAGCACATGGGGGTTAAGGTCATTGGTTGAAGCAGAGCGCTCCTGCTGGGGCGGTTCTTTCCCATAGCCCAGATGACTAACTGTTTCTCGTAAGCGATCGGAGAGAGAGAAGGCCAGCGATCGGTACAATCGAGATGCAAACCCCAAATCATTATTGAGCTTTCGATTGAGCTGTTGTAAAGGAATTGAGAGCACCAAGGATGGCTCGATCGCTTCCACGGTTGCAGAAGGTAGGTGAGAATCAATAAAAGACATTTCGCCGACCACCTCACCGACTGAGAGGCGGGCAATTTCCTGACCACCTAGGGCATCGACTGATACGGCCAGAGTTCCTTTTAACACGATGTAGAGGGCATCAATCTCCTCTCCTTCCTGGATCAGAATTGTGCCCGTCGGAATTTCCTCCCGACGTCCTACATAAACCATCCAATCAAAATCTTCATCGCTCAGCTCTCCAAGAATGAATAGAACCTTCTTCATAGCTTTTAGGTACTGTGGCCTAACTGGAAGGTTGATTAGCGGTTTGGGCAGCTTGAATCGCTTTTTCCAGTTGAGCTAAAGCATACTCCAGTTGAGGTCCTGGATCGAGAACGATCCAGCCCTCTGGGGTCAGTTGCCAGAACTCAAAATGGAGGTGGGGACCAGTCGAATTTCCAGTACTACCAACGCGACCGATGACAGTACCTTGTTCAACCCAATCACCCGGTTTGACCAAGATTTCGGACAGATGAGCGTAAAGAGTTTGCTGGGTTCCCTTGTTATGGGAAAGGGTGATTGCCAGCCCATAGCCACTCTGGACATCCGCAACTTCAACTCTGCCAGTATAGACTGCTACAACAGGAGTGCCTAGAGGAGCTGCCAGATCGGTACCTGCATGGAACCGCTGATCGCCGGTAATGGGGTGAACGCGCCAGCCAAAATTAGAGGTAATGGGAGCCAAAACAGGTAGAGGAAAGATCAGGCTAATGTTGCCATTGCCTAATCTGACCGGGAGTTGGGTAGACCAGTTTTTGTAGTAGGCCCGGCTGGCAGCCGTGGTGACCCCTGCAGGATAAATCTCGGTATCACTGCCATACCCTGCGGGCTGGTAAGCCCTTGTACTGCCACCCCCTTCAGCACCTCGAACAGAGGCAGACTGGCCAACAATTGCGCCTAAGGTACTGGCTGCCACCCCCAGGGGATTCTGGGTGGAGAACAGGGTGTTTAAGTTAGAAGTCAAGCCAACCAGGACTCCCTGATTGCTGCTAGCCATAATTTCTGCCTGCACTGTAGAGCTTTGGGCGACCTGACGGGCAACATCATACTGATTTTGGCTGGCGTAGTTGGCCAGATTTTCTTTTTGCTTGGCTTGCTTGGCAGGAATATCCCGTTGGACCAGCTCTGACAATTTGCGCTGCAAGAGTTGCGATCGCTGTTGTTTCCGACTGAGGGCTTCGGAGGGTGGCGCAGGCGTGATTACAGGAGTTGGGGCAGCAGGTTGGCTTTCGGGGGGTATGGTAGCCGCAGGTTGTGGGGCGTCAGACTGGTTTTCTTCAGGGGCCTGATCCGGAGGAATCAGGTTTGGGGCTGGGGAAGATGGGGCAACGGAGGATTCTGTCGTTGGGGGTTCAGTTGCAACCCGAAAGGGGATGGACGATCCAGGGGTTGCCCTTTGAACCAGGACAACTGCAGAACCTGGAGGGACAACCTCAATGGGCTTGTAGGGCCGATTCATCTGCTGTAGAAGCAACGAGGACGACAGATCTAACATTGCGATAATTCGGATAGGGTGGAAGCTACTTCGGAATCAGGGCAGAGTCGCAGTTCAATCCGTTAACCAGATCTAGTGAATCAGCTCTGGAAGTCATTTTTGCCTGTGAAATTTAACACTTGCCGAATAGCTTCCGCAATAATATCCGCAAAACTTCCCAATGCCAATTATTCAAGATTTCTTACTTGACAAATTGCTGAATGCTATGTGCAATGCTTTAGCATCCTATATTGAATAGGATTTTCCCCCGCAATCATCGTTGGCAGGAAAACCCCGACCCATGGAATTCACCTCAATTACTTATGGCCTTTTGTTACTCAGTGTTCTGGGTATCTACTGGTCAGTTCAACGAGAACCGCTCAAGCTTTTAACGCTACTGGTTGCGAGTCTGGTTTTTTACTGTGCCATGCAGGTTGAAAACGTCCCAAAGGTTGAGGGAGTCCCCCGCGTGGAATATGTCCCCATTCTGCTGATCTTGCTCCTGCTGATGGTGGTGGTCAATTTCCGGCTGGGTCTAGAGTTAGGGGAAAATGTGACGACGGGCTCCCACACCAGGGACTGGCAACTGACCAATGAAGACTGGCAATTTGCTCAGCAGGACTGGGGGCATCGCCGGTTCAAGCTATTGTGGCTCGGCATCATTTTCAATGTTTTGCTCCTGTTCAGCTTTAAGTACATCCCGTTTTTCCTGGAAACGGTCCGGGCAGGATTTCATTTCGCAGCGGCTGGGCAAAGCGCAACCTGGGTGAAGGCTAATCTGATTGCCCCTTTGGGGCTGAGCTTCTTCTGCTTTGAGTGTATTGCCTACCTGGTTGATGTGTATCGGGGAGCACCGGCGACACCTAACCTGCTGCAGTTCGCGACCTATAAATTGTTCTTTGCCAAACTCGTCTCTGGTCCTATCACTCGCTACCATCCCTTTATTGCCCAGTTGAAGAGTCAACGGGGACTCCGGGCTGATCAGGGGATTGAAGGCTTGTGGTTGATTGGCTGTGGTGCCGTGAAGAAGGTGCTGCTGGCCGATCGATTAGGAATTTTTGTGGATATCAGTTTCAATAATCTGCAACGGGCGGGAAGTGGTGATCTCTGGCTGGCCACCTTTGCTTACGGACTGCAGATCTACCTGAACTTCAGTGGCTATGTCGATATTGTGCGTGGCAGTGCAATGCTTTTAGGCTTTAACCTGCCGGAAAACTTTGATTTTCCGTATTTCAGCACCAACATTGCAGACTTCTGGCGACGCTGGCATATCACTCTGGGGGACTGGCTCCGCAACTATCTGTACTTTCCTTTAGGGGGGTCACGCAGCGGGTTGATCAGAACCTGCGTGAATCTCATGCTGGTAATGCTGATCGCCGGGATCTGGCATGGAGCAGCCTGGGGTTTTGTTGTTTGGGGCGGGTTGCATGGTCTGGCTCTGGTAGTACATCGTTTGACAGAGTCTCAAGTGAGCCGGATTGACTGGTTAAAAAGCCTGTGGCGAACTCCTCTACTCTTACTGCCATCCTGGTTCCTGACTCAGGCGATGGTGTTCTCATCCTGGATTTTCTTCCGCTTGCCTGATTTAAAAGAATCGGGTTGGGTTGTGCAGCATTTGTGGGGTCATGGGGCTGACACCCAATTCGCCCAAAAAGTTTACGTTGAAACCCTCGGCTTGGAGGCGGCTCAAATCAGTTTTTTGCTATGGTTACTCGCAGCTTTGATGGGGCTGACTTACTTGATTCAGCGGCAATTAAAGCTGCAACTAAACTGGCCATTGAAGTTAATGCTGGTGCCCCTTTGCTTTTATGCGAGCTGGATTCTGGCTCCGAAGGGGGATATGCCCTTTATTTACTTTGATTTTTGAGGGGCTTTCTGAGAGGAATTAATCAGGACATCTCAACAAGGTGCTGGCAATTAAAGCTGCGATTAGAAGGAATATGCGCCTCAAGTTGTATAGAGATTGCGTTACAAAAATTTACGTATATTCGTGAACAAATTTACAAAAACATGAATAAAATGAGTCCAAGGATCATCAACTTTTTAGGTTTGAGACCTATGGGTTGATTTTCCCTCATTTCGTTACTTAGCATTCATAAAATAACCATGACCACAACCATTCAAAGACGCGAAAGCGCCAACGTTTGGGATCGGTTTTGCAATTGGGTTACCAGCACCGACAACCGCCTTTATGTAGGCTGGTTCGGTGTTCTGATGATTCCTAACCTGCTGACCGCAACCATTTGCTTTATCATCGCCTTCATCGCTGCTCCTCCCGTGGACATCGATGGTATCCGTGAGCCTGTGGCTGGCTCCCTGATCTATGGCAACAACATCATCTCTGGTGCCGTTGTTCCTTCTTCTAATGCGATCGGCCTGCACCTCTATCCCATCTGGGAAGCGGCTTCTCTGGATGAGTGGCTGTACAACGGCGGTCCTTATCAGCTGATCGTTCTGCACTTCCTGATTGGTGTTTTTGCTTACATGGGTCGTCAGTGGGAACTCTCCTACCGTCTCGGTATGCGCCCCTGGATCTGCGTTGCTTACAGCGCTCCTGTATCTGCTGCAACTGCTGTATTCCTGATTTACCCGATCGGTCAAGGGTCCTTCTCCGATGGGATGCCCCTGGGTATCTCCGGGACCTTCAACTTCATGATCGTGTTCCAGGCTGAGCACAACATCCTGATGCACCCCTTCCACATGCTCGGTGTGGCGGGTGTGTTCGGTGGTTCTCTGTTCTCCGCCATGCACGGTTCTCTGGTGACCTCCTCCTTGGTGCGTGAGACCACTGAAGTTGAGTCCCAGAACTACGGTTACAAGTTCGGTCAAGAAGAAGAAACCTACAACATCGTTGCTGCTCACGGTTACTTCGGTCGTCTGATCTTCCAATATGCATCTTTCAACAACAGCCGTGCGCTGCACTTTTTCCTGGGTGCTTGGCCGGTTGTCGGTATCTGGTGCACCGCTCTGGGTATCAGCACGATGGCGTTCAACTTGAACGGTTTCAACTTCAACCAATCTGTTCTGGATTCTCAGGGCCGGGTTATCAATACTTGGGCTGACATGATGAACCGGGCTAACCTGGGGATGGAAGTGATGCACGAGCGCAATGCTCACAACTTCCCTCTGGACCTGGCTGCTGGTGAGTCTGCTCCCGTTGCAGTTGCCGCTCCTGCAATCCATGGCTAATTGAGGTCTTACCTCGCTTTAGTCAAGCGCTCTCCCTCAGGGGGGGGCGCTTTTTATTGTCCTAGGGCAATGGACCTGTTACTCCCGAAACGGGGTTGCTGTGCTTCTCACCAGAATGGGCTATGACTATCCACTAGCATGGGGATTGCAGGTAGAACCAGATGACGAGAAAAATCCTGTATCTATTGATTGGTCCTAAAGGAGCAGGAAAAACCTATATTGGAACCCTGGTTGACCAGCGAACTGAAATTCGATTTCTTCGAGTTGAGCCCATTTGGTTGGGCCTGCAGCCTGGAGAGGATGGCTGGCAGAAGGTAGAACAGACGATCGCAGCGATGTTTGAGCACCATGATCAGGTCATGATCGAAAGCCTGGGTGCTGGAGACGCATTCACCCAGTTCCGTGCTTCTCTGGCCCGGAAATATACGCTGAAGCTGATCCGGGTCTATGCAGAGTTGGACACTTGCCTCACCAGGGTCAAAACCCGCAGCAGTGCCGATCACATTCCTGTTTCCGATCATCAGGTCGAATACTATAACAAGATTGCTGCAGCAGTAATCTATGATTGGGATTTAGAAATCAACAATCAGTCTCCCGCCTCGGATGAGGCGATTCTGGCTGCGATTCAGACTCTGGTTTGATTTTTAAGTACATGATGGCAAGGACCATCCGTGTAGAAAAATATAACTAGGATCAAACCGCAAAATACGGTAAACTTGTCGGCTATGCGGGGATTGACCTGGGAGGTCATTAAGCGTGGGTATTGTCGTCGAAAATGTATCCAAACAGTTTGGGAATTTCAAGGCTGTTGATCAGGTTAGCCTGGAGATTGTTTCTGGCTCTCTGGTAGCCCTATTGGGGCCGTCTGGTTCTGGCAAATCTACCCTGTTGCGGTTGATTTCGGGGTTGGAAACTCCGGACACCGGACGGATCCTGTTAACGGGGGATGATGCCACCTATAAGAGTGTGCAGGACCGCAATATTGGTTTTGTGTTCCAGCACTATGCCCTCTTCAAGCACATGACTGTGCGGAAAAATATTGCCTTTGCCCTGGAAATTCGAAAGGTACCCCAAGACCGGATTAAAAAGCGAGTCGGAGAGTTGTTGGATCTCGTGCAGCTAGCCGGATTGGGCGATCGCTATCCTTCCCAACTTTCCGGGGGGCAACGGCAACGGGTGGCCCTAGCCCGGGCCTTGGCGGTGGAGCCGGAGGTGCTGCTGCTGGATGAGCCTTTCGGTGCTCTGGATGCCAAGGTGCGTAAAGACTTGCGGGCCTGGTTACGGCGTCTGCACGATGAGGTCCATGTCACTACTGTTTTTGTCACCCACGACCAGGAAGAGGCGATGGAGGTGGCTGATGAGCTGGTGGTGATGAATCGGGGGCAGGTCGAACAGTGTGGTTCCCCGGCAGAGATTTATGATCATCCCGCTTCCGCTTTTGTCATGAGCTTTATTGGGCCTGTCAATGTGCTCCCCAGTACCTCCAAAATTTTCCAGGGCAATGGCTTCGAGGCGATGCATCCGGAAGTCTTTCTGCGGCCTCAGGATGTCTTAATTGAAACCTCTGAAAAGGGGCCGACTGTTCCAGCCCGAGTCAGTCGCATTATTCATCTGGGGTGGGAAATTCAGGCAGAACTAACCCTGGATGATGGCCAGGTTGTCACTGCCCATCTGACCCGTGAACGGTTTGATGACCTGAAACTGGAGCCGAACCAGCGGGTTTATGTTAAACCCAAAGAGGCTAAATCTTTCCCAATTCACTACTCCATTTAAGTGACGTGAGTTATGAACCCAGTCGATCTGGCTTTTACCCCAGCTCTGGAACAGGCTCGTCTAATTCGAGCAGGACAAATTACGCCGATCGATCTGGTTGAACTTTATCTGGAGCGGATTCAGCGTTTAGATCCTCAGTTAGGCAGCTATTACACGGTCATCGCCGATCAGGCCCTGGCTGATGCCAGAGCCAAGACAGAGGCCCTGGTCCATGCCGATCGGGCCAGCCTCCCTCCTTTTTTTGGAGTTCCGATCTCCATTAAAGACCTGAATGCCCTGGCGGGGGTGCGCTGTACCTATGGGGCTGCGGCCCTAGCGGATAATATTGCTGGCCATGATGATGGGGTGGTGACCCGGATTAAGCAGGCTGGTTTTGTCATTCTCGGGAAGACCGCGACGCCTGAACTGGGATCACTCCCCTACACGGAAACGGAGGTGTTTCCGCCAGCCCGGAACCCCTGGAATCTGGACTACACGCCGGGCGGTTCCAGCGGGGGGGCGGCAGCGGCCCTGGCTGCCGGACTCTGCCCCATCTCCCAGGGGTCGGATGGGGGAGGGTCGATTCGAGGGCCAGCGTTTTGTTGTGGTGTGGTGGGAATTAAACCAGCCCGGGGGCGGGTGAGCCAGGCTCCCGTGGGGGATTCCCTCAGCGGTTTGGCTACAGATGGTCCGATCGCCCGTACCGTGGCCGATGCTGCGGCCTTACTGGATGTTATGGCTGGTTACATTACGGGCGATCCCTACTGGTTGCCAACTCCCCAGCCTTCCTTCCTGGAGGTGGCCCGTCAGGCTGAGACGCCTCCTCTGAAAATCGCCTTCGCAACAACCCTGCCCCTTGTGGGAGAAGTTGATCCCCTCTGTCAGCAACCGGTGCTAGAGGTGGTGCAGCTTCTAGCGGAGATGGGGCACCATCTGGAAGAAGGATGTCCAGATTTCTCTACGCTGGTTGACCCCTTTGTTGACGTCTGGCAAAGTGCCATTTCTGCCGCTGGCATTCCAACTGAATACCTGGGTTCTGTCAATCGCTGGTTGCTGTCCCGTTGCGGAACCTGTGGAGATTACCTACGGGCCGTGGCTACCGTGCAACAAATTGGTCGCCGGATTGTAGCCTTCTTCGATACCTATGATGTGCTGATCCTGCCAACTTACACCCATCCAACTATTCGAGTGGGAGAGTGGGCCGATCTGGACCCAGAGTCAGCATTTCAGAATATCATCCACTGGGTCGCTCCCTGTCCCCCGTTTAATGCCAGTGGCCAGCCCGCGATCGCCTTACCGATCGGCTTCACCCCTGAGGGATTGCCGCTGGGGGTTCAACTTGTGGGGCGGCCTGCCGATGAATCCACGCTGATTGCCCTGGCCGCCCAGATTGAGGCTGCCCGCCCCTGGAGCAACCACCGGCCTGATTGGGCAACGGTTTAGGGAGCAGAAATAGGAGTGGGGCTGATGTTATGCAGGGTCTGCTCAGTCAGGACGATCGCCGGATCAAGGGCTTTCAGGCGGTTGTCTGAGGTGGAAAACGTGTAGGTTGACGGGGGAACAGTGACCGTAATTTTCCGCGAGGGCTGACTTTCTTCAGGAAGTTTCAGGGGCGTCAAGCTCTGGGCAATCATGGCCTGCTCCTGCAGTTGCTCAGCAGAGGAGACCAGCGTGCTGAGGCCATTCACCAACCGCCGCAGGTTACTCCGAAACGCTGGGTCTCCAGTTAATTCATCTAGATCGGACGTGATTTTCTGGGCATTCTCAAAGGTGGCCCGGGCAGAGTCCAGAGTTTGCTGAAGCCGCACAATCACGGTCGGGTCATTCAAATTTTTGGATAGATCCCGAAGGTTGGCTGATGCCTGGGCAGCATTCGCGGAAAGTTGCTCCAGGTTAGCGAGTAACTCGCCCTGTTCTACCCGACTGAGCAGAGGGCTTAGACTCCGCACAGAGAGCTGGAGTTGCTCACTGGCTTGACTGAGGTTGTTGAGGGTTGAGGTCAGGGTTGCTCGGTTCTCAACCAGAAGGCTGTTGATTTGTAACGCCGTGAATCCAAATTTGTCAGCGGTCGTGCCGATCGACGTCGCAGTCAGGGCCAGGGAATTGGTAGTATTCTGGGCTGAGCGTGAGAGAGAGCCGACCTCCAGGCGGACGGCCCGGGTCAGACCAGTGAGTTCGTTGGTCATCCGGGCAATACCCGCCGCTGCTGCTGAAGCATTTTTGGTCAGAACCTTGACGTTTTCCACAAAATTGGGGTCGCTCAGTTGGCGGGTGAAGCGAATCGACGATCGAATCAGTTCGTCCACGCTGGCACCAGCCTGGCCAGGGAGCCGGGAGCCATTGCAGATAATCTGAGTCCGATCACATCCGGCATCCAGAGGTCTGGCTGAGATCGCGCCCTGGGGAATAGATTTCTGGGGAATGATATCGATGAAGGTTTCTCCGATCAGCCCCGACTGGCTGGCTTCTACCAGCGAGTCCCGGGGAATAATTAGATCGGCGGGAGAAATTTGCAGTTCTACATCAACCCCATTCGATCCGGGCCGGATGGCGATGATTTTCCCAACGGTCACACCTCGATACCGTACCGGTGTGCCCACCTGAATTCCACGGGCACTGGCAAATTCAACGATCGCTTTGTAAGTTCTGTTAGAGGGATTGAAGCCCCGTAGCCAGAGACCCAGACCTCCAAAGAAGGCAATTCCCAGCAAAATCAGCAAACCTGCTGAACCCTCTCGAACTGTGCGTGTGCGCATGGACTCTCCTTATGGCCTATTCCCTACTTTAGGATGATAGATTTTCGATGCGTGCAAGCCTTGCCGGTAACGACCCTACTGTTCATCCAATCACCTGAATTGGACCTTCGATACTGCCACTAAAAAACTGACGGATGACCGGATGATCCGCCGTATCGATATCGTGAACTGTGCCTTCCCATTGCACCTTACCTTGATAGAGAAAGATAATCCGATCGGCAGTTCGGCGAATGGTGCTTTCCTGATGGGTCACCATGACATAGGTCCGGCATCCTCCCTGAGTACACTGTAAATTCCGAATCAGATCTTCAATCACGGTTGAGGCGATCGGATCCAGGCCGGCTGTCGGTTCGTCATACAGCAGAACTTCCGGTGTATCCCTCGGGTTATCCGGATTGGACATAATCGCTCGGGCAAAACTGACCCGTTTGCGCATGCCACCGGATAACTCAGCCGGGTAGAGATGACCGATGCCTGGTAGACCCACCATATCCAGTTTCTCCTCGACTAATTCGTGAATTCGCCCGGTGGAGAGGCGAGAATGTTGATAGAGGAGAAAACCAACATTCTCCTCAACCGTGAGCGAATCAAACAGGGCAGCCTGCTGAAACACCATCCCGATCCCGATCGGATCTTCTGCGTCCTCAATCACGCCTTGGCGGTGCTGTCCCTGGACATAAATTTCCCCATCATCAGGAGCCAGGAGGCCAGCGATGAGCCGCAAAATAGTGGATTTTCCCGTTCCAGAGGGTCCAATGATGGCCAAGGCTTCCCCCCGGTAAATCGTCAGATCGACGCCATTCAGAACGGTGTTATCCCCAAAGGTTTTGCGTATGCCTTTTAGTTCGATCAAGGGTTCGGCCATAGAATCTGGATTAAAATTCTGTCGTCAACCTGCAACATTGATGCTATGCTCCCGGTCAGGTAAGTTCATCAACATTTGAGTAGATTAATGTCGATCGGTTTACTGCGACAAGCTCTGCATGCCCTGACGGACTCGCGCCATCGAATCCCCAGTTCTGGCAGGATGCCTGTCGCTCGTTCCAGACGCCAGGATAGAAGGCCTTTCCAGTGGTTCAAGTGGCTAGCTCCCGGATTGTTTGTCAAGCGTTGGCTGCTTTTAAGTGCGGCTGGTGTCTTATTAACATGTCTGGGAATTGCGATCTGGGTCAAGCTGACACCCATCTTTTACATTACCCAGTTTATCGGGGATGTGCTGGAGCAGATTGCCCGGATTCTACCAAACCGGATTAGTGGTCCTCTGGCCGTTGTGATTGGGCTTTTGTTTATTCTCTGGGGGCAAAGTCGAACTTTGAACTCCATTACAGAAGTCTTGATGCCGGAAGGGGATGATGAACTGGTCGATGTGTTGCTAAACCACCGGCGATTGCACCGGGGGCCTAAAATTGTCGCGATCGGGGGTGGAACTGGTCTTTCCACCCTGCTCCGGGGCTTGAAGGAGTATAGCGCCAATATTGTGGCCATTGTCACGGTTGCGGACGATGGGGGGTCTTCCGGTCGGCTGCGCCGTGAAATTGGGGTGCTGCCCCCTGGGGATATCCGGAACTGTCTGGCGGCTCTGGCTGATGAAGAAAAGCTAGTCACAGAATTGTTTCAGTATCGGTTTAAAGCTGGAGATGGGCTACAGGGACATAGTTTCGGGAACTTGTTCCTGACGGCTATGGCCGAGGTGACGGGTGATTTGGAACGGGCGATCGCGGCCAGTTCTCAGGTATTGGCTGTACGAGGTGCGGTCCTCCCGGCTACCCTGAGTGATGTCAAGCTCTGGGCTGAATTGAGTGATGGGCGTTACGTGGAAGGAGAGTCCAGCATTACGGCAGCCAGGGGACAGATTGTTCGGATTGGGTGTTTGCCTGCGGCTCCTCCTGCCTTACCCAAGGCCTTGCAGGCCATCCATGAGGCTGACTATATCATCATTGGCCCAGGGAGTCTCTATACCAGTGTGATCCCCAATTTGCTTGTGCCGGAGATTGCGGAAGCGATTGCAGCCTGTCAGGTGCCGCGTATTTATGTCTGTAATGTCATGACTCAACCGGGTGAGACGGATGGTTACACAGTTTCAGATCACATCCGGGCCATTGATCTAGCTTGTGATCAGCCCCTGTTTGATGCGGTGCTGGTACAGAAACGCAGTCCATCTGCTCAGGCTCTGATTCGCTATGCTCAGGATGATTCCCAGCCCGTGATACTCGATCGGGAAACCGTCAAACAGTTGGGTCGCCGGATTGTGCTGGCGGATGTGATGCAGGAGGATGAATTGACTGGGCTGGTGCGTCACGATCCACAGCGCCTGGCTAAGGTGCTACTGCGGTGGTACGGACGGGTACAGGGACTGACTGCCCTGACCGGAGCGGAAGAAAAACTGGCTCCGGTGCGGCATCAGAAGATGGCCTGATGTAGACCAGGGTTATGAGAAACAACTTGCCTGTCCATGAGGTGCTGTTGACCGATGCCGGTGCAACCCACCGACTGGGAGTGAGATTGGGAGAATCCCTGCCAGCCGGCACTGTTTTGCTCTTGCAGGGGGATTTGGGGAGTGGGAAGACAACCCTGGTGCAGGGCATTGCGGCAGGACTGGGTCTGGACGGACCGATTGAAAGTCCCACGTTTACCCTGATTAATGAGTACCTGGAAGGTCGCCTGCCGCTCTACCACCTGGATCTGTACCGTCTTGAGCCACCAGAAATCGTGGATTTGCACCTGGAGGTCTATTGGGAAGGCAGGGAGGTGGAACCGGGCTTGGTGGCGATTGAGTGGGCCGATCGATTACCCTATATCCCAGCCAGCGCTGTCAAATTGGTTCTCACCTATGAAGTGGGTGGAGCCCGTCGGGTGCAGTGGTCTCCGATCGGAGAAGAGTCTGAGGCGGTGATGGCTGCACTGCTTCAGGTGTGGTCTTGAACCCTGAAGATAGGGTTTGACGATGTGCCCCCCCAGGCTTAAATTTCCAACGGTTGACCACTCAGCCACCCGATGGTCGATCGTCACTTCAATTTTGCTTGTTTCAAAGCCACTCCTGGGAGGGTGCGGTTAACCTACCCCCTGAGGACATCTGGCCTTTCCTACCCTGACATGGATCAGACTTCTATCATTGAGCCGCCCAGCCTCTATACTAAGTTCTTTGAATTTAATGCTATTTTTCGAGATATTTAAGTATCTGAATACTTATGATTAATAGTCGGGGTCAATCTCTCAGTGGTTGACGCGGGATATGCAAACTTAGATATTTAACCTTGGATATCATCCCTGCTAATCTGAGCGGTTACTTGAGACAGTCATAGCGCGGGTAATCGGGAAAAATCGGCAGGCATCCCGGCCATTCTGGAACCTCACAACTGGTTAGGTCACCTGAAGTGGGGGGCCGTCGGGGAAGCAAGGAAACAACGCCATCGATTCAGTAAATTAAGGACTAATCGCTACATGGAATTTTCAATCGCTACACTGTTGACCAATTTTGCGGATGATAAATTAGTTGCTCCAAAAGTTCTAGAGAAAAAGTTGGGTTGTCAGGATGATGCCAGCTTACGAAAACTACAGGTATGCCTGGACGCACTAGAAAAAATTGGAATTTTGACTAAGGATCGGGGCCGATACAAGCGGGTTACGGAAGAAGGTGTTGTTGAAGGCAAATTGCGTTGCTCCAGTAAAGGCTTTTGCTTTGCAATTCAGGATGTTGAAGGCTCAGAAGATATTTACATTCGGGAGAGCCAACTCAGTACGGCCTGGAATGGCGATCGGGTGCTGGTGCGCATTACGAAAGAAGGCAGTCGTCGTCGGAGTCCAGAGGGTGAGGTGCGCCTGATTCTGGAGCGGGCGAATAGTTCTGTGCTGGCCCGGGTACGGCAGACGGAAACAGAATCTTTCCGGGCTGTTCCCTTGGACGATCGATTGCTGTTTGAAATTGAATTGCTCTCCAATGGAGTGAACCTGGCAGAGGCTATTGATCACCTGGTGAATGTGGAAGTGCAGCGCTATCCTCTGGGCCGCCACTTACCGATCGGTCGAGTGACGCAGGTGTTGGGAAGTGATGCCCAGTCTGCTGCTGATACGGATATTGTTTGCTGCAAATATGACCTGCGGCGCATTTTCTCCCCAGGGGTGCTGCAGGAAGCCACTGCCCTGACAGGGGAGATGGATGCGGAAGAAATCGAGAGCCGCCTGGATCTGCGGGATTCGCTGACCATTGCCCTGAAACCCAAAGACCCCCTTCCAGAGCAAAACTGTGATGATGCCTTAACCCTGGAAAAAACGGAAGATGGGCACTGGCAATTGGGAATTCACATTGCTGACGTTGCTTACTATGTGGAGCCAGATTCACTGCTAGACCTGGAAGCTCAAAAGCGGGGGACTTCTGTCTACCTGGGCGACACCCATCTGCCCATGTTGCCGGAGGATGTGGCCCATCTCTGCTCCTTTACTCCTGGCCAGGATCGGCTGGCGGTTTCGGTGCTGTTTACCCTGGATGCGGCGGGTCAGATTCTGGAGTATGAATTGCAGCCCACGATCATCTGCCTGGATTATCAACTGAGCTATGAACAGGCGCAGGCGATTCTGGAGCGTCATGGCTTGGCGGCAACGGCAGAGGCTGGGGAGGAAGAAGTCGATGGGGTTGCGATCGAGGAGGAGACGCAGCATCTGTCTGCGGCCTTTGAAATTCTGGATCAACTGTTTGCCCTCAGCCAGACTTTGAGAGCCCAGCGACAACAGCGGGGAGCCTTTGAACTGAACCTGCCAGATACCCGCTTCCACTATGACGATGAGGGAGCCCTGGGGGCGATGGTGGTGTCCTCCTCCCTGTTTGCCCGCCTGATGGTCGTAGAGTTTATGATGTTGGCTAACCAGGCGGTTGCTGCCCACCTCCAGGCTCTAGGGGTTCCGGGGATTTATCGGGTCCATCCCACACCCAATTTGGGGGATGTTCAGGAACTGATGAAGTTGGCCAGCAACATGGGGATTGATCTGCAACTGGAGCAGGAAGATAACATTCGGCCCCGAGACTATCAGAAGTTTGTGCAGCAATTTGCTGAGTCTCGGACCGAAAAAGTCTTGACCCTGCTGCTGCTGGAAACCTTAAAACCGGCGGTTTATAATGTGACGCCCCGCCCCCATTTTGGATTGGCTCTGGAGCAGGGTTATACCCACTTCACCGCACCGATGCGGCGCTACCCGGATTTGCTGGTCCATCGGGTGTTGCAGGCTGTCTTCAGTGAAGGACGCGATCGACGCACGGCTCGGACCAAAGATACGGTGAATCTGCGTCATAGTTCCTGTCACGGCAAAATCAACTGGAATGTGCTGCCCCCGGAGCTGCACCAGGAGTTTGAGGCCCAGTTTGTGGCTCAGGTGATTCATTTGAGCGAGCGGGAAAAAATTGCTCAGGAAGCAGAGGAAGATCTGGAAGGTCTGAAGAAGGCAGGCTTTATGAAGGCCCATACGGGCGAAATCTTCCAGGGATTGATTACAGGGGTACAATCCTACGGTTTCTTTGTGGAGATTGAAGACCTGCTGGTGGAAGGGCTCGTGCATGTCAGCTCGCTCAAAGATGACTGGTATGAGTATCGCTCTCGTCAGCAGAAACTGGTCGGGCGCAAGAATCGCAAGCAATATCGCCTGGGTGATCAGGTCGAAGTCCAGGTCAAGAGTGTGGACTATTATCGGCAGCAGATTGACCTGATTGCGGTTGGAGGAGGGAGTGAAGCCTCCGATGAAGATGGGGACGAGGGGCAACCCGTGGGAACCGATCTGGATGGGGATTTGGGTGAAGAATAAGAGCAGCCTTGATCGCCATTATGTCTAATTCTCCTGCCTTGCCCCTTATCCTGGCTGTTTCAGGGGCTTCCGGCTTGATTTATGCTGTCCGAGCTCTGAAATATCTCCTGCAAGCCCATTACACGATCGAGCTGGTGGCTTCCAAAGCTGCATTCATGGTCTGGCAGGCGGAGCAAAATCTGCGACTGCCCGTTGAACCGGCCCAGCAGGAGCAGTTCTGGCGGCTCCAGGCTGGTGTCGAGCAGGCAGGAACTTTGATCTGCCATCCCTGGGGGGACGTGGGGGCGACGATCGCCAGCGGCTCCTTTCGTACCCTGGGCATGCTGGTCATCCCTTGCAGCATGAGTACCGTGGCGAAACTGGCTACCGGACTGAGTTCAGATTTGCTAGAGCGGGCTGCTGATGTCCAATTGAAAGAGGGACGGCGGCTGGTGCTGGTGCCCCGTGAGACGCCCTTTAGCCTGATTCACCTGCGTAACCTGACAGCCCTGGCTGAGGCGGGAGCCCGGATTGTGCCCGCCATTCCAGCCTGGTATCACCAGCCTCAAACGATCGAGGACCTGGTGGATTTTGTTGTCGCTCGAGCCCTGGATCAACTGGACATTGACTGTGTGCCCCTAAACCGCTGGCAGGGATATTAGGGATACTGCAAACCGCTAACAGGCCGGGACCATGCAGACGGTTGCGTTCATGGGATAAGCTGAAGAGGTGTTGCATCCAACCTCTCTTCAGTCAGGCATACGATGAAGACTCACTTTGAATCGGTATGGCTATGGTGCGCCTGATTCTTTTCCTCCTGATTTTGATTGGTTTGACCCTGTTTACCCTGCAGAACTGGTCATTCTCTCTGCCATTAGTTTTTTTGGGGCTCCAGTCTCAGTCCTTGCCGCTGGCAGTCTGGGTGTTGGCTGCGATCGCAGCCGGTGCCACAACGACCTTGATCCTGTCTCTGTTGCTCCGGGTTTCGACCTATTTTTCCCTGGGACCGGTCAAACGGAAGGTCCGTTGGCGGGGGGACGATCGGCCCTCCCCAGGTTTCCGTTCCCGTGCACCTCAGCCTTCGTCTCCACCGGCTGACTCATCTCCCCCTCGCAGCCAGGTTGACTCAGAGGCCGCAACCTCCGATCGGGCCAGGGTTGTGGATCGAACCGGCGCGGATGAGGACTATTTCGATGAAGATCTGATCGACGAGGAGGATGACTTTGTCGATCAGATGGACCCTGCACCCCGGCGCTCCTCCCCGCGCTCTCCTCATCAGACAACTGCCAAACCACGGGTAGCTGCCAAACCCAGGGATGACTCTGGCTACTCCTATAGCTATCGTGATCCGGCCAACTTTGGTGCAGGCCGCCGTGAGGCGGTTTATGATGCAGAGTATCGGGTGATTGTCCCTCCCCACAATGTGCGCGAAGACTCTATACCGAAGCCGCCCCCCAGCTATAGTCCTCCCCCACCACCCCAGCGGACGGCCTCCAGTGATGAGGAAGACTGGGGGTTCGACTTTGACGACAATGAGGAATTTGTGGACGAAGAGCCTAATCGACGTTCCCACTGATTGCTGGCTTTCCGCTTGGAAATCATTCCGTTGGGTGAGTCTGATACAGGAGCCCGGTTCGGCATAATAGGCATAGCCCGACTGTCATTGCCAGGAGTAGAGAGGCGCACAGTTGGAGGATAGATGGCGTTCTGGAGCTTTAGTTTTACCCCCCGGCCCCAGATTAAATGTGTTAGCTTAAATGAGGTTTCTTTAAGATTCTTAACAGAAAGGGGCATTTTTCCGAGAGGGCTGGGCTGGAAATTCCTCTGTGGAAATGATGTTTCCATAACTTCTGTCTTCACAACTTAAGGGACAGCTTAAGTAACAGCCGTACTGGATGGGATGTTCCGTCAAAGGAGTAGGGTGATGCAATTTCCCCTGATTGGCAAAAAACTAGAGCAGCCCACTCCCCTGGTCTTTGGGATTGCAGCTACGGTCCTTGTAGGGACAACTGCTGCTATCACCTATACCCTGGTTCAAAAGCAGGCTCCACTGCCGAATGTAGCTGAGATTACGACCCCAGTAACCTTGCAGGATCTGCCGATCGGAATTGCGGCCAGTGGGGTGATCACCCCAGTGCAGACAGTTAATGTCAGCCCTAAAGTGGCAGGGCGAGTGGCCCAGTTATCGGTGGAACAGGGCGATCGGGTTCGCAAGGGGCAGGTGATTGCCCGCATGGAGGCCAGGGAACTGGAAGCTCAGTTAAATCAACTGAGGGCGACCGTAGATCGGGCTCAGGCCCGCTTGCAATTACTCCAGAATGGGGCAAGGGTGGAGGAAGTTGCCCAGGCCGAGTCGGCGGTAAACCAGGCAGAAGCTCAGGTGGAGCAGGCTCGTTCGCGGCTGATTTTGGCTGCCCAGCGCATCAATCGCTATCAGAATTTGTATACGGAAGGGGCGATTTCCCGCGATCGGCTAGATGAGATCCGTAACGAGTCCCAGACGGCTCAGGGCAGTCTGGAGCAGGCTCAGTCTAGAGTCAACGAGCTGCGCCAGCGATTGCAGCAACTCCGTAATGGTAATCGCCCGGAAGAGATTGCCCAGGCTGAAGCGGATGTGGCCGAAGCCCAGGGAAGGCTTCAGGCGGTGGAAGCTCAGTATGATGATACCTTTGTCCGGGCTCCTTTTGATGGCATTGTCACCCAGAAATATGCCACGGAAGGGGCTTTTGTCACGCCAACCACCTCTGCTTCTGGGGCTGCCTCAGCAACCTCTTCCACAGTTGTAGCGGTGGCGAATGGATTGGAAGTGCTGGCGGAAGTGCCAGAGGTCAGTATTAGCCAGGTAAAACTGGGTCAGAAAGTTAATATTACAGCCGATGCCTATCCTGACCAGGTGTTTGAGGGCCGGGTGCGGTTGATTGCTCCAGAAGCCGTGAAAACTCAGAACGTCACCTCCTTTCAGGTGCGGGTGGCCGTGGTGACAGGCAAGACCCAATTGCGCTCTGGAATGAATGTGAATTTGTCGTTCCAGGGGGAAACGCTGGCCAATGTACTGGCGGTGCCCACGGCCACGATCGTCACCTGTCGGGGAGAAAAGGGGGTGCTGGTGCCTGATGATCGCAACCGGGCGAAATTCCAACCGGTGGTGGTTGGCGTAACCAGTGGGAAGCAAACCCAGATTTTGCAGGGGCTCAAATCCGGCCAACCGGTGTTTACTGAGTTGCCGAAGGGTCAAACTCTGGCGGATATCAAGGCCTGTAAACCCGAAAAGTAGTATTGCGATGCATAGGCTGATCAGGAGATTAGAGTATGGACCTGGTTGAAAGCGTCAAGATGGCAACCACGACCCTGGCTGCGAATAAATTGCGCAGTGCCCTGACGATGCTGGGAATTATTATTGGCAATGCCTCGGTGATTGCTATGGTGGGGATTGGTCAGGGGGCACAGCGCTATGCAGCTAGCCAATTTGAGTCCTTAGGTCCGAACGTACTTTTTGTGATTCCTGGGACGGATAGTGCCCGCAACCGCACCTTTGAGATCCCGAAAACTCTGGTGCTGGCTGATGCCGACGCGATCGCCACTCAGGTTCCTACGGTGCGCGAGGTGGCTCCCCAGATCCAGCGCCAACTGACGGTGGCCTATCGGGGGCGATCGAAAAATAATCTGGAAGAGGTGAACAAGACGACCCTGGTGCTGGGAACAACGCCCAGTTTTGTGACGGTGCGCAACTTTGAAGTCGCAACTGGGCGGTTCATGACCCAGGATGATGTCAAGGAAGCCGCTCAGGTGGTGGTACTGGGTTCGGAGTTGGCCCAAAGTCTGTTTGGTAGGGACCCCAAAAAAATAGTGGGGGAGCAGTTGCGGATTAATAACCTGCCCTTTCAAGTGATTGGGGTATTGAAGGAGAAGGGAGACTTCCTGGGTAGTAGCCAGGATGATCTGGCAGTGATTCCCTGGTCTACCATGTCCAATCGGATTGTTGGACGCACCTCTCCCTATGGGATTGAGGTGACGGCTATCTCGATGTCAGCTCGGGACGAGAAGAGTGTTCCAGCAGCCGAATTCCAGGTGGCAAATCTGCTCCGGTTGCGCCATCAGATTACCCGGGAGGATGACTTTACCGTCCGCAGCCAGAAGAGTGCCCTGCAGATTATCGGCAACATTACCGGGGCCCTGACGGTGATGCTGGCTGCGATCGCCGGGATTTCTCTCCTGGTAGGAGGCATTGGCATCATGAACATCATGCTGGTGTCGGTGACCGAGCGGACCCAGGAAATTGGCCTGCGGAAAGCGATCGGAGCCTCTCAGCAAGACATCCTGATTCAGTTTATGATCGAGGCCATGATTCTTTCTGCTCTTGGGGGGCTGGTCGGGACGCTGGTTGGATCAGGTGGTGTTCTCGTGGTGGGTCTTATTTTTCCACCCCTACAGGCTGGTATTTCGGTGCCAGCCGTACTTTTAGCCGTGGGAGTATCCGGTGGCATTGGCCTGTTTTTTGGCGTGTTACCGGCCCAGCGAGCAGCACAATTAGACCCGATCGTGGCCCTGAGAACCGCCTAACCGTTAAAAATATGCCCCGTAGAACTGCGATTGTTCGCGGCTCTGCCGATTCAAAAATTGTGTTTCATTGGATTTCCCATGGCCAACATCATTATTCGGTTAGAAGATATCCAGAAAATCTACGGTGCCGGTGAAACCGAAGTTCGGGCCTTATTTGACGTTAATCTGGTTGTGGAACGGGGAGAATACTGCTCCATCATGGGGGCCTCTGGCTCTGGAAAGTCCACCATGATGAATGTGATTGGTTGCCTCGATCGACCCACTGCCGGACGCTACTACCTGGACAATGTGGACGTGGCTGGATTGGGTGATGCCGAACTGGCCCATGTCCGCAATCGCAAGCTGGGATTTGTGTTCCAACAGTTTCATCTACTACCCCAATTGACAGCCCTGGAAAATGTCATGCTGCCAATGGTTTATGCCAACGTTTCGGCAGAGGAGCGGCGGCGGCGGGCAACGGAGGCCCTGACCCAAGTGGGCCTGGAGAACCGATTGAACAACAAGCCCAGCCAGCTTTCGGGGGGGCAGCAACAGCGCGTGGCGATCGCCCGAGCGATCGTGAACCGTCCTGTATTGTTGCTGGCGGATGAACCCACTGGTGCCCTGGATACCCGGACTACGAAAGAAGTAATGGATATTTTCACAGCCCTCAATGCTGATGGGATGACGGTGGTGATTGTGACCCATGAACCAGATGTGGCTCGGTTAACCCGTCGGATTATCTGGTTTCGGGATGGGCAGATTCTCCATTCCCATTTAGCTCCTCAGGAGTTAGGTCAGGTTAGCAGTTCTTCCTGAGGTCAGTCTGGAAAGTTTTGCAAAACCTGATCGGTGGTTGGCCAAATGGGGAAAGATAGGTTCAGTAGGAACACCAGTTTCTGCAAACCTGTCATGGGTTATGGAGGCGCAATAGTATGGAGGCGCAATAGTAAGGTCATGCCCAAGAAAACGATCACGCTTGTTATAACGCTGCTGGCCGCGATCGTGCTCCTGTTTGGAGACTTTCTGCCCGCACCATTCAGCACGATCAGTAAGAATACTCGCAATACGATGAACAACTTTGTGGCTGGGCTGTTTCCGTCCTGGCGACCCAAAAGCAGGCCGAACGAGCGAACCGAAAAGGCGCTGGAGCAAGAACAGCAACAAAACACCCGCTAAGAATCTGCAGGGTGCATCATCCCAGGCGAAGCAGGAGTGAGGCTGCTTGCGCTAAACCAATCACAAATCCGAGAATGCCGCCCAAATTGACGATCGCCTGTAACTCGCTCTTGACGATCCCCTGAATCCCAGCTTCCAACTCCTGGGGAGAGGTAGATTTGACTCGATCGATAATCACCTGGTCAATATTCAGAATCGGAATTGCTTCGGCCACAATTTTTTCCAGATCTTTTTCCAGGTAGCGCTCCAGAATCAAAGCCAGTTCTTGACTCACCACTTCCAGGGAAACCTCAACGGTGACTGAACTGCTGAGCTGCCGCAGGATGAGTTCGGAGATTTTCTCCCAATCGGTGGACCCACTCAAGCCCAGGAGTAACTCCGACCCCTGGTCTTGCAGATAGGAGCGGACTGAGTCTCGCATCGTTTTGCGCAGTTGCCGGACGGTAGAAATGGGCAGACTTTGCAACGATAACTTCTGCAGAAATTCCTTCAAACGATTGCGGATTTTGAGCGATAGTAGAAGTTCGGCCAGACGAGCATTGCTGGCATCCTTTTCATCCAGGCAGTAGGTGCGCAGTCGGCTCAGAGCATTGCGCATCCCAAAGAGGTTAGCGATCACCCAGTAGGTGCCACTGGTTTTCTCCCGAAACCCTTCATCGATGATCTGGATATTTTCATCAGTGAGAAAATCGACCAGGATTTGGCGCAAGGCATCAGGGGGCAGGGCAATTTGCAGGATCCAATCCGATAATTTACCAGCCTGTTCTTCATTCAATTGAAATTCCAACAGTACCTGGTCAAAAATCTGATTCAGTTGGGCTTCCAGAAAGTCTTCCCGATGGGCCAGAACGCTTAAGAGACGCGGCAGAGACTTTCCGGTTAAATCTTCAAGGATGCCTGCCAGAACGGTGGTGGCTTTATGGTTATTGTCGAGGCGGATTTGGTCGATCGCCAGTCGGAGCAACCAGAGAATACCCTGTTGTACCCGTTCAGTTTGCAGCAACCGCCGGGCCAGAGTTTGCAACTCATCTGGTGTCAGCAAGGACCCCATGATGGTATCTGAAATCCGCTTAGCCAGGCGTTCCTGATTGCGAGGAATCAGGCCAGGGGTAAACGGTACCTGCCAAGTGCCGATGTACAGGGTTTTATAAGGGCGAAACAACATCTTAATCGCGATGTCATTTGTAAAGTACCCAATTATGCCCCCTACGATCGGAGGACCAGCAAGCAGCCAGAGGGTTGAAAGATCTACAGCAGTCACGTTAATCTTGAACGGTTAATTGCCCTTCGTGAGGACTAGTACTCCCATCGTACCTCCGGCAATAGGGTAATGGGTGGCCTCGGCAAAACCGGCTTTGTGAGCTAATTTCACCTGCTCTGGGCCAGACAGAAATGCGTCCAGACTGGGACCAATGTATTGATATTCTGCGGCCAATCCAAAACGCTCGGCAGTAGGGACGACGATCGTTGCCAGATACCAGCGCTGAAACGCCTGCATCAGGGGTTGGGTGGGTTGGTGGAAATCCAGTATAGCGGCAGTTGCTCCCGGTTTCAGGACTCGATGAAGTTCTTGCAGGGATTGCAGCCGATCGGTGACGTTTCGCAGCCCATAACCCATGGTTGCGGCATCAAAATGATGGTCTGGAAAGGGCAAATGCTGCACATCGGCCTCTATCCAGGTAATGGTGGGGCTGGGCCAGTCCTGAGCAGCCTGCTGACGAGCGATATCCAGTTGTGCCGAAGCAAAATCCACCCCAAAAACCTGGCCTGCCGGAGTGACTTGGCGAGCCAGTAGGCGGGCCAGATCGCCGCTGCCGCAGCATAAATCCAGGCAGACATCCCTCTGTTTGGCCCGACTCCATTTCACTGTCATCTGCTTCCAAACGCGATGCTGCCCCAGGCTCAGCCAATCATTCAACGGGTTGTAGACGGGGGCAATGCGATTGAATAGGGCCTGAATGTCGGTAGATTGCATGGGAGACCCCTACACTGTGGGGCGATAGTAGCGGGTGCAGGTCATGGCCAGGGCAGTCTGCTGGGCAGACAGATGGAGTAGATTCAGCTCATCTTCCCTGAGTTTGCAGGGTTGTTTCCATTGCAGAGAGAGAACAGCCAGAACCTCTCCCCGGTAGGTAATAGGAATGACGATATGGGCCTGAATGCGATGGCTCTGATAAGCCGCCACCCCGGAAAGCTGGGGATCCGAGGAAACATTAGCCACATTCTGGATCGCCTGACTGGTAATGGCTTCCCGAGAGAGGGGGTCGTCAGCCAACCAGCTTGTGGCCGAACCCCCTGAACTATAGATGCCACAGGCGGACACCAGAGCATTCCCTTCAACCACCTGCAAAATGCACACATCGGCCAGAAAGTTTTTACCAAAAGCGCTGGCGATTGGATCCAGACAGGCTTCCAGATTAGCCGAGTCTTGAGCAACCTGGCCAATTATGGAAAGGAGATCAGTCTGGGCTTGGGCTCGACGCAACTCTTCAGTTCGTTGCTTTAGGAGTTCGTAGGTTTCTGCTGCCCGCTGGACCACGGCTTTCAGCTCATTGGGATCCCAGGGTTTCGTGATGTATTTGTAGACTTGGCCAGAATTGATCGCATCCACCAGGTCTTCCACATCCGTGAACCCCGTGAGAATGATCCGCATGGTGTCTGGAAACTGGGGCACTGTTTTGCTGAGAAACTCAGTCCCCTTCATTTCGGGCATGCGCTGATCGGAGATAATGACAGCGACCTCTCCCTCTGCCTGGAGCACTTCCAGGGCCATGACCCCACTTTCCGCCCGCAGAACGTTAAAGTCTCGCCGGAAAGTTCGGTACAGGAGGTCCAGATTATCAGGTTCGTCATCTACCACCAGCATTTTTGGCTTTTGAGGACGTTCTGGGCTAGCTATCTGACGGCTGATGCCGTCAGTCTGGACATTACTCATGGTCAAAAAGCTCCTTAGGCAATTTCGAGCAGGTAACTAATCCGCCATAATAACTGAGTTTAGGGGACTTGTCTTTGCTACTTCTGGACCTGAGCCCTATTTTGACATGTTTTTATTCTTCTTCTAGAGTGATGAAGCAAGTCTGCAGAGGGCACAGCGAAGGGAGCAGTGAGGGATGATGGGCAAGAGCCGTGATCCAAGCATGAGAACAATGCCTGCCGCAGAAAAACAGGGTGCTAGGAATTGGGCTCCTAAAAATGAGTGGACTTAAAGTTTATTTGTATAAAAACCTGAATAATCTTTGATCATTCTCACAGAGGGTTAATATCTGAGGACTGAACTACCCAGGTGAGGGAACCAGACTGCTCCAGATAATAGGATGCATCCTGAGACAGATGAGAGACATAACCCATGTAATCTCCCATCAAAAAGTAGACAGCCATCATGGCTGCTGCCGAACTGGCAACTAAAAACCCAGCTAACATCAGGGAGAATTCCTTGCGATCAACGGCCTGCTGCATCAGATGCAGTGCCCAGGTCACTAATGCGATCACAAAGACAATAATGAGAAACATAAAAATTTACGTTTTTTAATACTTCATACATTTTAACAACAGTCTAAGCTAGAGTAACCTACTCCAGCAAGGTAAAAATGAGTTTTAAGATTGACTTAAGAATTGTTCGGCAGGGTGAAGCGATCGAAAGCCCCTACAAATGGTAGTTCGTCTTCGAAGAAGCATTGCTTGAAGTCAATCGGCCCCCTTTGGCTCCGGATGTTATCTCCTGGTGGTGGAGAGCTATAGCGGGGGTCGAGGATATTAAGGATTCTGGGCTTGGAGGTAAGCTCGCCAGCCTCCCCAAAGGGTAATTTCACGCTGGCCTTCACAAAGGATGGGTTCTCCCAGTACTCCCAGAACGATTTCCCCATCTTCCAGGCGAACTTTGCCCACGCAGAGGCCGGGAGGTTCCTGTAAAAAAACAGTGCCCACAGCAGCGAGTGGGAGGGACCACACTTCAACGGCGATCGCCTGACCGCCCTCACGAACCCGAAGCATCGCCGGGTGAATATCCCCGATCGACCAGAGTCGGTAAGCTGGTTCTGTTCTGGCTTCCCGAACAAACGTAGCACCGACAGCGAGGAGATTATTGTTTAAGATCAATCCTCGCATCAAGGTGCCATTAACGGCTAAATGTATCTGTTCCATTCATCCTGATTAGAGTCCGGCTGGGAGACCTGTAGGTTTGCCCTGCACACTGGTCACAATTCTACCCCAGCCCGATTCGCCCCCCTGGTCCCAGAAGATTTGCTGCATTACATCATAGCTATAGAGGTCGTAGGCTCCTCCCAGGCCAATATCGTAGGAGTCGCTGGCTCCATGTCGCGACCCATAAGGGTCATGAACCAGCCAGATCTTGCGCATTGGATTGTGCCCAACAATCAAGCAGATATGCCCACTGCCTTTGTAGGCAAAACCGACCACAACGGGAATACCGAGCCCCAAGGACTGTAAGACATCTTTGGGGGATAGGGAGTAGCTGAAATAGGATTCAATTCCCAGGTCTCTCAATGCTTCTGTTTGAGCCCCATGATCGATAGTGTCCCCGTATTTAGCCACAATTCTCATATAGAGCGACTCTGGTTCCGGGTAACCTTGAGCCTGGGCCTGTTTCGTTAATTCTCCTTTGAGGAGATAATCAGCCAGCATGGTGTTGCTGGTGGTGTTGCACTGACGCCAACCCCCACCAAAGATCGCTGGGTCATTATTTAATTGGGAACAGTAGGGGACGGGTAGCTTGATCGGCTTCAGGAGGTCTTCCCCTTCAATTTTGATATGGGGGTCATAGGCATAGACTTTCTGGAGTTTGGTTTTCCCATCTCTGGCGGTGAGGGGATGAGCCAACACCAAATAGAGATGCTGATTGCGAGCGGGAGCATATTCAGTCACGTAAAAACTATGCCCTTTCGGGATAGGGATTCTTTCGGCATCACTTAAATCGGTGGCCCCCAATATTTTCTTTTTTAAGAAAGTATTTGCTGCGGCAGTTACCTTAGGCATAATGCAACCTCATCGTGGGGGAAAACAACACCCATCTTGTGACCATGATGGGCAAGATTAAGGACACCGTAAATTCGACAAACCGCTAATTTCTCTAAAATAGGAAATAACGCTGGGCCATCGGCAAAACGGTTGCTGGTTCGCAGGTCAGGAGTTGCCCATTGGCTCTGACTTCGTAAGTTTCTGGGTCCACTTCCATGACAGGCAAAGCATCGTTGAGCTTCATGCTTTGCTTGCTGAGCTGGCGCGTGCCAGAAACAGCGACAGCAGGTTTCTGGAGTCGTAGTTGGGTTGGAATTTCCCGTTCCAGCGCCATCTGGGAGACGAAGGTCAGGGATGTGGCGACGATCGCCCCCCCATAGCTGGCAAACATGGGCCGCATATGCACGGGCTGGGGGGTGGGAATACTGGCGTTGGCATCCCCCATCTGGGCCCAGGCAATCATCCCACCTTTCAGGACCAGTTCTGGTTTGACCCCAAACATGGCCGGACGCCAAAGGCACAGATCCGCCAGTTTACCCTCCTCGATCGAGCCTACGTACTGGGCAATGCCATGGGTAATCGCCGGATTAATTGTGTACTTGGCGATATAGCGTTTGGCCCGCTGGTTATCGTTGCGGTCTGTATCTTCCGCCAGTGCGCCCCGCTGTACCTTCATTTTGTGGGCAGTTTGCCAGGAACGGATAATCACCTCCCCGATCCGCCCCATGGCCTGGGAGTCGGAGGAGATCATACTGAAGGCTCCCAGATCGTGCAGGATATCTTCGGCGGCGATCGTCTCCCGGCGAATCCGCGACTCGGCAAAAGCCACATCCTCTGGAATGCTGGGGTCCAGATGGTGGCAGACCATCAGCATATCCAGGTGCTCGTCCAGGGTGTTGAGGGTGTAGGGCCGGGTAGGGTTGGTTGAGGAGGGCAGCACATTGGCTTCGCCACAGATTTTGATGATGTCTGGGGCATGGCCGCCCCCGGCCCCTTCCGTGTGATAAGTGTGGATGACCCGATCCTTAAAGGCGGCGATCGTGTCTTCCACGAACCCAGCTTCATTCAGGGTGTCCGTATGGATGGCCACCTGCACATCATACAGATCAGCCACCGTCAGACAGGTATCGATCGCAGCAGGGGTGGTGCCCCAATCTTCATGCAGTTTCAAACCCATGACTCCTGCCTGAACCTGCTCAATCAGTCCTTCTGGGCGGCTGCTATTGCCCTTGCCCAGAAAACCCAGGTTCATGGGAAAGGCATCGGCGGCCTGCAGCATGCGATGGATATTCCAGGGGCCAGGGGTACAGGTGGTGGCATTTGTACCGGCAGCGGGACCCGTGCCCCCTCCAATCATGGTGGTAATCCCAGCGGCGATCGCCACCTCGATTTGCTGGGGACAGATGAAGTGAATGTGGGTGTCAATACCGCCTGCAGTCAGGATCATGCCTTCCCCGGCGATCGCCTCCGTCCCTGGCCCAATGATGATATTGATGTTGTCCTGAATGTAGGGGTTGCCTGCCTTGCCAATTCTGGCGATGCGACCATCCTTAATCCCGACATCGGCTTTGACAATTCCCCACCAATCCAGGATCAGGGCATTGGTGATCACGACATCTACCGCACCATTGGCATTGGGAATGGGAGATTGCCCCATGCCGTCTCGAATCACTTTGCCGCCCCCGAATTTTACCTCCTCCCCATAGGTGGTGTAATCTTGCTCCACTTCGATGATCAGGTCGGTATCCGCCAGACGAACCCGATCACCAACGGTGGGACCAAAGGTTTCTGCGTAGGCGCGACGATCCATGCGATAGCTCATGCTGTTCTGTCTTCCTCACATCTGCTGGTGGACTGGAACCCGATTCGGGGATGGTTCAGAGCGGGCCGTTGATTTTGCCATTGAAGCCGTAGATCTGGCGACTACCCACCAGGGCTACTAGTTCTACGGTGCGATCGTCCCCTGGTTCAAAGCGGACGGCAGTTCCGGCAGGAATGTTGAGGCGCATGCCGCGAGCCTGTTCCCGGTCAAACTGTAGCGCTGCGTTGACTTCATAGAAGTGGAAGTGGGAGCCAATCTGGATCGGACGATCGCCCGTATTTGACACCTGCAGACGCAGGGTTGAACGGCCAGCATTGAGTTCGATGTCACCAGGTTCAACGTAAAATTCTCCGGGGATCATGGCAAGGGCTAACCTGTGAGTAATTTCCACACCTGCAAGTGTCTCACAAGACTGTAGAAAAAGAGTAGTTGAAAAGTCAGGATTTGGTAGGCTCAATTAGATATTTGAACAAAGCACCTTTGGCTAGGCGATCGACGGTCGAAGTGGTTCTGGGTTTGAGGGAAAAGAGTTCTCCACCTCGCAACCGGAGAGGCCCTTCAATGCGGGTGAGTTGCTGGTTGACGGGTTTGAGGAAAATCAGGTGGGAGTCGCTCTGAACACGAGCATAGCCAGGCCAGGTCAGGGTAAAACTGATAAAGCCACCTTCCCCATCCGATCGGGTTGCATTGGGCCATTTCTTCAGCACAATGTAGGCTTTGGGCTGACGTTTCCAGTCCTTGGGGAACTGATAGATTTGTTCGAAGACGAGTTCATCTGCCCAGGAATTTGTCTTAATAAATTGAGTTTGGGGCAGATGTTCATTGGAGATAAAAATGATGGTGTTGTCTTCAATATCAGGGCTATTTTCTACCACAGCAGTCCAGAGCTGTTTCTGATAGTTCCAACTCAAAATATAGTCGTGCTGAATCACGACTCGATAGGCGACAACTGTGCCTAAATAGAAAGCCAATAAAACCAGGGCATAATTTCCCAGACGAGCAGTATTAAAAATAGTGAGAAGTCGAGAAATAAGATAGGCAAAACAAAAAGAACCCCCGAAAGTGGCAGCCAGATGAACAGAAGTCATACGGCCTAGTTCAGCGATGGGAGGATAGTGGGTGAAGGAAAAAACATAGCCTAATCCGAACAGAATCAGTCCAGAGATAAATAAGCGAAAATCAGAATGAATCAGCACCTGAATTCCAGGCCAGAGTTGCTGGGGGCGAAGCAAATTTCGCCATGTTCGAAGGGAGTTTGGAAGTAAGAAACTAAGCGTATCGTGGGGTAAGGTCGGTTGGTTTGAACGGGGAAGCTTGAGAAGTTGGAACAGACCCAAAAAGACCCCTGAAAAAATCAGAAAAAATAGAAGTGCGTCCCCTGTCCATTGGGAAATTGCTTTGAAAGGGGCTGTAAAAAATAGGGAACTACTAACAGAGGGGCCAATAAAAATAGCCTTGATAATTTTCGTGAAAATATCAGTTAACGTGCCTGCTGCATGAGAAACCCGGGGTTCACGACTCAGCAAGCGGATCAGGAACGAGCCCAGAACGAGCCCTGCCAGGATGCTGCCGTGGCGGATCAGACGTAACCCTAATTTGCGATCCCAGGACTGGTTCAAAAGGGGAATGCCAAAAAATACGGGGAACGTAGATTCATAACACAGCAGAGAACAGGCAATAACTGCGTAAGAGATTGTTTTCCGACCTTTCAAATAGCAGAGGGTGGCGATCAGCAGAAAGGTGAGGGAATTCTGGAGCATGAATGCATGGCAGAGCAATGTTTTGGTGGTGTCTGCCGGAAATAAACAGAAGGCGATCGCACCCGTGAAAGCAAAAATCCTGGAATCTAGTATTCGCAGAATTTTATAAAACAGAAAACAGTTCAGAAAAACGGATAGAAATCCAAGGATATAAATCCCCTGTAAACCCCCTAATTTGTCTCCCAGAAAAGCAAACAAACTGTACAGATAGTAACCGATCGGTTTGCCGGAAGGCCACAGCCAGAATACTTCTAATTGCTGAATTAAATAGGACCAGGGCTGATCCATAGCCGTTGAAATGACGGCATAGTCGTCCTCATAAAATCCAAATTTTTGAATATGGAAAAAATGGGAAAACCAGCTGAGTAATCCCAGAAAAATAAAGGCGAACCAGGATTCGTTCTGAAATAGGGAGGAGAACGGACGGATGATTCTGGATGGCAGGGCCGCGGCCATAGGCTGCAGTTCGATCTAATGGATCGGGTGATGTACAGTTACTAGTTTAGTTCCATCGGGAAAGGTGGCTTCGACCTGAACTTCGTGGATCATTTCTGGGATGCCTTCCATGACGTCGTTGCGGGTTAAGAGGGTGGTGCCATAGCTCATGAGTTCGGCGACGGTGCGGCCTTCTCTGGCTCCTTCTAGAATTGCGGCGGAGATGTAGGCGATCGCTTCGGGGTAGTTCAATTTGAGTCCCCGGTCTTTGCGTCGTTCGGCGAGTAGGGCGGCGGTGAAGATTAGTAGTTTGTCTTTTTCCTGGGGGGAGAGTTGCATAGGGTTGGGATATGGGGTTTGGGTGGAGACGCGATAAATCGCGTCTGTACGGGTTTTAGGGGATTGGGGGCAGAGCGTCGGGCCAGATGCGGGGGGGATGGGCTGATCGGTTCAGGAGGGTAAGTCGAAGCAGGTTCCAGACGGCCATGAACCAGCGGCGGGCTTCGATCGTGGAAGCTCCCCGGTAGCGGCACAGGAGCCCTGCTTGCAGACGGGTGACCCCGATTTCACCCCGTGGGGAGGGATGTTCCCAGAGTTGGCGGGCTTGGGTAACCAGATCACGGGAGATGGCCTGTCCAACAATCGCCAGACTGGCGATCACGGGTTGGTTGGCTAACCCATGGGGGCTGCGAAACACAGTTTCACAGCCTTCGATCCATTGGGGATCGATCCAGAGGGGATGCCCTGCTCGCCAGATTTCGGTGCGCGATCGCCAGTGACCCTGAACAAACTGTTCGCCTCTCGCACTGCGTCCTAATCGGGTCATCTCCCAACCCATCCAGATGGACGTTGGAGCCAATTCTACCCGTAAATGCTGTCGATGAATGGCGTCATTGAAAACAATTGTTTCTTGGGGCAACCATTCCAGGCAGGCGTGGTCAGCCAGGGTAATCTGGATGGTTTGGCTGGATTCCAGGGAACTCCGGTAGATCTTGGCGGCGGCGGCGGTAGTAATCAGGGCATGGGTGTGGGGTTGTAAGGTGAGGTGGAGAGAAAGCCGATCGCCCCCAACCATCCCTCCAGCCGTATGGAGAATCACGGTGTGGCAAACTTCTGGCCCTTCTGGATAGAAGGGTCGTTGAAGTTTCAACGGCGCGCAGGCATAGGAGGTACTGGGAAGCGTCATCCCCTGACGGTTACTGTAGGTGAGGTGGAGTTGACCGTGCCAGGTGTGGGGTTCAAGCATGATCGTCTGAAGAGAACTGTTCATGGACTGACCTGGCGCGAACCGGAGAAATGGGAAAGGGTGTAAGCTGTGAACCCCGCAAAATTTAACCCCAATCAACAACCTGGATTTTGGCTGCCCGTCAATCATTGATTGACTTGCCACTAGTGGACCTTCGAGTACTTTAAGCGTCTTAGGGTCACCTTGAGGTCACTTTTTTGGCGATGCCGCATCTGATAGGGCTACTGCAAACTATTTTGAACGATTCAGCGTTACTTTGCAGGAACCTTGGAGATAAAACTTAAAGAAAATAGGGGTCAATAGTCCGCTATAGATTAAGTTTAATCCCTGTCTCAGGGGATCCCAATTCACATTCTGATTCAGAATAGGTTTCATCCTGTGCTTCGTCAGCGGCGTTGCCTGCAACGTCTATGCCAGCGCATAGTTTGGAATCCCGACTGATGAGTCACGCAAAGTTCTGTATTTTATGGCTTTCCCGACCTGAGGAGTGGGCATGGATGCTAGCCTGATTGTCTCCAATATTTTAAATCCGCCTGTACTGTTTTTCTTTCTGGGAATGATCGCGATTTTCGTCAAATCCGATCTGGAGATTCCCCCGCCTGTCCCTAAATTGCTCTCCCTGTATCTCCTGTTTGCGATCGGCTTCAAGGGGGGCGTGGAACTGATCAAAAGTGGGGTGACGCAGGAAGTCATCTTCACCATGTTGGCGGCAATGCTGATGGCCTGCTTTGTGCCGATCTACACCTTCTTTATTTTGAAGTTGAAACTGGATAGCTACGATGCCGCTGCGATCGCAGCCACCTACGGCTCTATCAGTGCGGTGACCTTCATTACCGCTAGCGCATTTCTCCATGAACTGGGCATTGATTACGATGGCTATATGGTGGCTGCTCTAGCCCTAATGGAGTCGCCAGCTATTATTGTGGGTCTAATTTTGGTCAACCTGTTCACGGTAGACGAGGAGCGAGAATTTGCTTGGGGAGAAGTGTTGCAGGAAGCATTCCTCAACAGTTCCGTTTTTCTTTTGGTGGGGAGTCTGCTGATTGGGGTACTGACCGGTGAGCATGGCTGGAAAATGCTGGAACCCTTCACCCAGGGTTTGTTCTATGGCATTCTGACTTTCTTCTTGCTCGATATGGGATTGGTCGCTGCCCGAAGAATTAAAGACTTACAAAAAACCGGTGTTTTTCTGATTTCATTTGCCATACTGATTCCGATCGTCAATGCAGGCATTGGATTGCTGATTGCCAGGTTTATCGGCATGCATGAGGGAAATGCTCTCCTGTTCGCTGTGCTGTCCGCTAGCGCTTCTTACATCGCTGTTCCGGCTGCCATGCGCTTGACCGTTCCCGAAGCAAACCCTAGTCTGTACGTTTCAACAGCCCTGGCCGTGACCTTTCCGTTCAATATTATCGTGGGGATTCCCCTCTATTTGTACGGAATTCAACAGCTTTGGAGATAACACATGCATTTAGTTAAAAAGATTGAGATTATTGCCGGTTCCTTTGAACTGGCCAAGATTCTGGAAGGGCTGGATCAGTCCGAGGTTCATGGGCATGTGGTGATTCGGAATGTTACAGGGAAGGGGTTGCGGGGCAACACCGAAGACCTGGACATGACGATGTTGGATAACGTCTATGTGCTGGCTTTCTGTATGCCCGATCAGATTAAGCCAGTTGTGGAGCATATTCGACCCATCCTGAATAAATTTGGGGGCACCTGTTACATCTCCGATGTGATGGAGATTCGATCGGTCAAATGCGTGTCTTCCTTGTAATAGATTTCGACTCATAGGGGCAGCCTCTAGCGTTGCCCTGTCTTGCAATCACTTCTAAATTTGCCTAGATCAACCCATTTAGATGAGGAATTTAAGGAAAAATGAGTCCAATCAAATCTGTTCTCGATCGCCGACATGTGCTGAAATTGGGTGCCGTTGCTGCCTATGGTCTGGTAGCCACTGCTGCTGACTGGTGGCAACATCCGGAGCCAGCCTGGGCAGCGGAGCCTCCTGCCGTGAGTCCAGATGTGGCCTTACAAAAGCTGATGGAGGGAAATCAGCGCTTCGTCCAGCAAAGAACCCGGCATCCTAACCAGAATCGAGCGCGGCTACAAGAGGTGGCTCAGGCTCAGCATCCTTTTGCCACGATTTTGAGTTGTGCTGATTCGCGCGTGCCCTCTGAAATTTTGTTCGATCAGGGGCTGGGGGATATTTTTGATGTGCGGGTGGCGGGTAATATTGTCACGCCGGAGGCCCTGGGTAGTCTGGAATATGCCGTGGCCCTCTTGAACTCGCCTCTGCTGATGGTTCTGGGACACGAGCGTTGTGGGGCCGTGACAGCAGCCGTGCAGGGGGAAGCCCTCCCTGGGAGCATTGGCACTTTCGTCAAGGCCATCAAGCCAGCTTTGGCCAGGGTCCGGGGGCAACAGGGGGATACAGTGGATAATGCGGTGACCGCCAATGTCCAATACCAAATGGAACGGCTGCAGAAATCCTCTCTCCTGACTGAACGCATCCGGTCCAGCCAGTTGAAGCTAGTGGGTGGCCGCTATGACCTGGATACGGGGGTTGTGACGATCGTCGCCTGAGCGGGTCTCACCCCTGAGGCATCAGAGGAGAATCCGATCAACAAACTTGGCAATAAATTCCTGGGAGATCGGAGTTTCTCGTAAATTCTGGACAATTGCTTTGAGTTCGTCCTGGTGATTTAGGTAGCGATCGCAATAGCGGGTAATGCGAATGGTCAAATCCTGGGCATCCAGTTCCGGGTGGAACTGAAACCCATAGAAGGGGCGATCGGCAATCTTGAACGCATGGTAAGGGCAGCGATCGGAATAGGCCAGCAGAATGGCATCCTGAGGCATGGCAGCGGCCCGTTCTTTGTGGCCTGCGATCGCCCAGAACCCATCGGGAACATCATGGAACAGAAGATCCTCCGCCGCAGCATTGGTCAACCAGAGGGGATAGGCTCCGATTTCCATACTGGCCTTGTCCACAATCACCTGCCCTCCCAAGGCGGTGACAGCGGCTTGGAAGCCGAAGCAGGAGGCAAAGACAGGCAGACCCGTCTGCATGCAGTGGATCAGGAGCTGTTCCGTCGGATGCACGAAGGGATAGCGATCGGGCTGGGTGACGGAAGCGTCGCTCGAACCACCGACGAAGAGAGCATCATACCCATCCACGCAGGTCGGGTCAAATTCTGGTGTGGCAAAAACATCCAGCACCTGGAACTGCTGCGACTCCAGATGGCTGTAGCGGACAAATTGGTCAAACTCTTCTTGCCGGGTCTGATCATCATCCCGGATCTGAAGCAACAGAATTTTGAGTTGAGAGCGTTGTTTCGCCATGGAAAATGAGGGCAATTAATTGCCCTCATCGTAATACCAATTGAAATTGATGCTGCTGTAAAATCAGAATTAATCTACGTCATGGGCGAACCGATGGTATAGAAAGTCCAGGGCATCGTTCCGCAGTTTGTAGTATTCCGGATCCTCCATGATGCGGGTGCGATCTCGGGGCCGACTGAACGGAATCGTCAGCACTTCCCCAATCTTTGCGGCTGGTCCATTCGTCATCATCACCAGGCGATCGGCCAGAAACAGGGCTTCATCAATATCATGGGTAATCATCAGCACTGTACAGCGATGGTCGCTCCAGATCTTCAGCAGTTCTTCCTGCAACTCTTCTTTGGTAATTGCATCCAGTGCCCCAAAGGGTTCATCTAAGATCAACACCCGTGGACAGACAGCCAGGGCCCGGGCGATGGAAACCCGTTGCCTCATCCCGCCAGAGAGTTGGCCAGGCTTTTTGTGAGCCGCATCCGATAAGCCGACCATAGCCAAGTGTTCCTGGACGATCGAGATTTTCTCGGCCCTGGATTTCTGGGGATAGACTGCATTGACCGCCAGGTAAATGTTCTCGTAGGCGGTGCGCCAGGGGAGGAGGGCATAGTTCTGGAAAACGACCATGCGATCAGGGCCAGGCTCTTTGATTGGTTTCCCTTGCAGCACGACATCTCCATCCGTCGGCCTGGCAAACCCGGAGACCATATTCAACAGGGTTGATTTGCCACAACCAGAGTGACCGATGACACAGATAAATTCGCCTTCACTGACCTCTAGATTGACATCTTGAAGGACCGTATAGGGGCCTTTGGGCGTGGGATAGACCTTAGACACATCACGGATGGACAGGTAGGGTGTAGTCGGAGGGAGCAGAGTCAGATTTTTGGTAGTCATAGTTTCCATAGGTTTTGGGGAAGAGACGCGATAAATCGCGTCTTTACGGAGAGAGCGATCGGGTGTCATCAGGCTGCGATCGTGGGGCCAGGCCGAGCGTCTAGGATGATCTCAGCGACACTGAAATCCCGTTTGATGGAAAGACTGTTGAGGTAGGCGATCGGGTCTTCGGTGTTGAAGACTGTGCCATCAAACAGTTGGATTTGGCTACGGCTGTAGTTGACATCCAGGCCCAGTTCGCGAGCAGCAACGCTAAAAACGCTGATCCGGCAGATGCGCTCTAGGATTTCGACCCAGTTTCGGGGGAAAGGCGTGTCTCCCCAGCGGGCCATCTGGGTCATGACCCAGAGTTGCTCGGTGCGGCTGGGACGGTTCAGCCCCCCTTCGCTATAGAACTGGTGATGGGCATATTGCCGTAGATGATGCTCCAGGCTGCAGACCTGGGGATTTGGATCGCCGAGGTGAATGTAACCCAAGTCGGTGCTGACGTATTCCCGACGAGCCAGGATGAAACGAATTTCCTCAGCATTGTCTGGATTGGCACAGTAGCGGCAGGCTTCTAGCAAGGCTTTGACTAGGGCAATGTGGGTGTTGGGATGGGCATTGGCCCAATCTTCCCGCACGCCCAAGACTTTGCCGGGATGACCATGCCAGATCTCCAGATCGGTGGCGATCGTAAAGCCGCATTCTTCGACAGCAGCCCGGATATTCCAGGGTTCGCCAACGCAGTACCCGTCGATGCTCCCTGCCTTCAGGTCAGCAACCATTTGGGCTGGAGGAATGGTCTTCAGTTCTACATCATAGTCGGGGTCAATGCCACCGGCAGCCAGCCAGTACCGCAGCAACAGATTGTGCATGGAAGAGGGATGGACCATGCCCAGGGTGTGCCGATGATCGCGGGTCTGATACAGCATCTGCTTCAGATCAGCCAGGGTATAGACACCCTGGTCATAGAACCGCTTGGCCAGAGTAATCGCGTTACCATTACGGGTCAGAGTCAGGGAGGTGACTGTTGGGATGGGCTGATTATCCACACCGCCAAGGGTCAGCCAGAGGGGCATCCCGGCAGGCATTTGAGCTGCATCCAGATAGCCCCCCTGAATGCCATCGGTAATCCCACGCCAGTTGCTCTCCCGGACCAGGGAGACTTCATCCAGGCCATGCTTGGCGAAGAACCCCTTCTCCTGAGCAATGGCCAGAGGCGCACAGGCGGTCAGGGGCAGGAAGCCAATTTCCAGATTGACTTTCTCCAAACCATGCCGGGAAACAGCGACTTGTTTTTTAGCCCGAATTTTCTTGACGCGCTTCTGCTGGTTCAGGAAATAGATCATTTCACTCCGCAGACTGTAGTAGCTTGGATGTTCGACCACATCCATGCGTTTGCGCGGTCTGGGGATATCCACCTCCAGAATCTGACCAATCTTCGATTCGGGACCATTAGTGAGCATGACGATGCGATCGGAGAGCAACACGGCCTCATCCACGTCATGGGTCACCATCACAGCCGTAACCTGATTTTCCTCACAGATTTGCATCAGTTGCTCTTGCAGATTGCCACGGGTGAGGGCATCCAATGCGCCAAAGGGTTCATCCAGCAGCAACAGTTTTGGACGAATAGAGAGGGCTCGGGCGATCGCGACCCGCTGCTTCATACCTCCCGATAACTGGGCTGGTAGCTTATCCGCAGCGTGGCGCAGACCTACCATATCGATATGATGTTCGACAATTGCCCGGCGCTCACCCGCAGGCAAATCCTTCATGACTGCATTAACCGCCAGGGCAATATTTTCGCGCACGGTGCGCCAGGGTAGTAGGGAATAGTTCTGAAACACCACCATGCGATCGGGGCCGGGTTTGGTGATGCGTCGTCCTTCCAGGGTGACGACTCCTTCTGAGGGCAGATCCAAACCAGCAATCATATTCAGCAGGGTGGACTTCCCACAACCAGAGTGACCAATCAGTGACACGAACTCACCCTTTTTGATCTGGAGGTCGATGCCTTTCAGCGCAATATATTGTCCTCCACCGGTCAAATTAAACACTTTATTGATTTGATCAACCGCAACAAAGATGCTCATCTGCTCTCCCATGAATGCTTTTTATTGGATAGTTCGTCACCTGAGTTGTCATTTGGCAGTTTGTTGATGAGTGCCCATGACTTGGATTGCAATTGTCATTGGTCATTTGGCAGTTTGTTGATGAGTACCAATGACCAATGACTACTTCTGTTCTTCGGGTAGAATCAGGGTTTGGACGTAGGCGATCGCTTTATCCAGGATTAGACCCACCAGACCGATGTAGACAAGGGCAATAATGACTTCGCTCACATAGTTGTTTTGATAAGCATCCCAGATGAAGAATCCAATTCCGACAATGCCAGACATGACAATTTCAGCGGCAATAATCGCCAACCAGGCTAGACCAATTCCAATGCGAAGACCCGTAAAAATGTAGGGAAGTGCAGCCGGAATCAACACATTGAAGAAGTAATCTCGCTTCGTTAATTGCAAAACTCGCGCAACATTTTTGTAGTCCTGGGGAATTTGTTTGACCCCAACAGCCGTGTTAATCAGAATCGGCCAGATTGCCGTGATGAAGATAACGAATAGCGCCGCTGGTTCATTCTGGCGCAGAGCTGCCAGAGAGATCGGAACCCAGGCCAAAGGGGGGACTGTCCGCAAGAGCTGAAAGAGGGGATCCAGGGCTTTCGACATCACTTTGCTGGTTCCGACGAGAATACCCAGGCCAATCCCCACGATCGCTGCCAGGGAGTAGCCGATCGCCACCCGTTGCAAACTGGCCAGGATTTGCCAGCCGAGACCTTTGTTTGTTCCACCCAGGTCAAAGAAGGGCCAGACAATGAATACCCAGGTTTTCTGTACCACCTGAATTGGACCCGGCAAGGTAGCTCCGGGGGTCCAGGAAAACAGTTGCCAGATTAGCAGGAACACGGCAATGCCAGCGATCGGCGGGACCAGTTCGGGAAATTGCTTTCCCAGTTTGACGAATAAAGCATTTGATAGGGTACCATTCGTCGATCGTTTCTGTACGGTCACCATAAATCAAGATCTCCTGAGTAGGTTTTTGGTTTGGTCATTAGGTATTAGGCATTAGGGATTGGATTAATCCCCTTTAGGCAGGGGTGGCCCGCAGGGCCGGGGTGGGTCATGACTAAATGGCCACCCGCTTAATCACCAAACTTTTTAAGTAAGCTGTGGGATCTGCAGGATCAAACTGGATGCCATCGAAGAAGGTTTCCACACCACGGGAGGTGTCCTTGGGAATCTCTGCTGCAGCTACCCCTAGTTCCTGAGCTGCTTCCCGCCAGAGATCTTCCCGATTCACCTGGTCGATTAATGCCTTAGCTTCGTCCAGAATGCTCAGCGGGAGGAACCCCCAACGCACACTCTCCGTTAAGAACCAGAGATCGTGACTCTTATAGGGATAGGACACACTACCCTGGCTATCTGTCCAGTAGCGAACCGCCATGGATTTGTCATTAATGATGCGGCCATCCCCCATGTCGTACTTGCCCATCAGGGGGTCGAGCAACACATCGACAGGCAAGTTGAAGTACTGGCGATCGGAGAGGATGCGGGCCAATTCTTCCCGATTCTCATCCCGATCGCACCATTGCTGGGCCTCCATGACGGCTTTCAAGATGGCCTTTGTTGCTTTGGGATGCCGCTCTACCCAGTCAGACCGCAGAGCCAGATACTCTTCGGGATGGTTTTTCCAGATTTCAGCGGTGAGCGCCGACAGGAAACCAACCTTATCTTTGACAATCCGATAAGGCCAGGGGTCCCCTGTGCTGAAGGCATCCATGGTGCCAGTTTTCATGTTGGCCACAGTCTGCGCCGCCGGAACGGTCAGGAGCTTCACATCCCGATCGGGGTCAATGCCTCCAGCCGCCAACCAGTAGCGAATCCAGAAATCCTGATTCGCCTGGGGGAACGTATAGGCAGCCGTGAACTGGGAACCAGTCGCCTTAAGCTGACCAAACAGGGATTTGGTACTGGCTAACTGGAGGCCAATCCCTTTACCCAGATGCTTACCTGCGATCGCAATCCCGTTCCCCTGGGTATTTAATTTGAGCACCAGGGCCATCGGAATCGGTCGATTCCCTTTGGTAATTTTGCCTGTCGTCAAGCCATAGGGCATGGGCATCTGCCACTGCCCTCCATCTACCCCTCCCCCCTGGGAGCCAATTTCCACATTATCCCTGGCTGCTCCCCAGTTAGCCTGCTTCGCCAGTTCCACCTGGGCCATGCCGTACTTGGCGAACAAGCCTTTGTGGAAGGCAATGATTAAGGGGGCAGCTTCAACAATCGGCAGATAACCCAATTTGACCGTTGCCGTCTCAGGAGCCTGAGCCGGATTCACATTGGCAGCCTGGGCTGTTTGTTGAGGTGCGGTCATCCCCGCTTGCCTCAACACCTCATCCGGTGGATTCCCCAAACAACCTTTCAATAAAACAGAACTGCTTGCCGCTGCTCCTGCAGTGAGCAAAAAGCGTCGTCTTGATAAGAAATTAAATACATTGTCCATAGGGTTTCTCCAGATGAACTGAATTGTGATGGCGGTTAGAAGCGTTGTCAGAGCTCAGCCAGCACAGACAAACAGGCCAACCAACCTGTCTGCTCCCTGCGAAGCCAGCAGATATGCATGGGCAAGGCTTTCTGACCCTGGAAGTCAGGTCTCAAAAGCACCCAATTATTCAGCTCTGAAAATTTTTCTAAGTTGACTGTTGTGGGAATCAACTTACGTTTTCTTTCTAGAATTAAATTATCATCTTTTCAGTTCTTGAAAAGGCTTGATAAGTTTAATCAGAAAATAGATTCTCAATCATATTGATAAGTATTTATTGTATGAATCCCTGTTGAGAGTATTCGTTTTCAATATGATAGAGCTAACTCAATCGATCGACTCAATTTAACTTAATACCTATTCCAGATATAGCTTTGGCCAGAAAGGATAGGACGCTTAACTGCCGGGTCCAGATAGCCTTTCTGACTTGCCGCCGCCAAGCTTTGCATCGGCTACGGCTATAAGATTCATGGTTGATAAAACCGATCAGTTCATGCCTAATATTGATTTCCTAAACCAGGCTTCTGAGTAGATTTCTCTGTGATTTAATCCAAGAGTTTATAGAAAGCATCGCATTAAATTGATGCATGGATTTGAAAGCATTGCATGGGCCTTTCAGTAACCATCAATAAGTATCTATGAGTTAATCATAAATGCCCCTTTCTACTAGTCGGAAAGCTGGGGGGCAAATCAAGGGGCCAAGGTGATCGGCGACAATATTGCAGCATCTTGACTGGCCGGGAGTTGCCGTCGCCATTCCTGAATGCCCCCTTTCAGGACCACAAATTTCAAGCCCGTTGCTTGCAATAACTTGTATGCTTTAACCGATCGTGCACCAGCGGTGCAGTACAGAACCAGCGTTGGGTCCGCCCCACCTTTCTGGGCGGCTTTGGCGATCGCCTTGATCTGGATGACCCCAAAGCCCATTTCCAGGTCACTCAGAGGCACTAGTTCACTATTCCCGATGCGGTCTTCGTCATGCTCCTCCGGCGATCGCACATCCACCAGAACCACAGGCTTCAGTTTCCCCTGCTGCAGGTCGGCTACCGTCACCTGAGGTGTACTGAGACTGGCAATGTAGGTGGGGATGTCCATCTGGTTGGAGTAAGCCGCTATTGCCAATCCGCCGGTTCCCAAAGCCGCCAACCCCACCACGACCAACCCAGGATACAGACGACGCCATACTTGACGAGACAGTTTAGGGAACATAGGTCATTTTTCTCCGAAACGGATGGATGAGTTGTTGCAGATAGCTGGATGGGACAGGCTCGGCAATGCCATAGCGATCGGGCCTGTAGTGGCGCGGCAGGTAGAGGGTCCCGCCCAACCAATCCACCAGGGGAAGTTGGGCCGCAAAGTTTTTGTTGTACCGCCCAGGGTCGCTGCTGTGGTGGCAATGATGGGCTTCTGGGGTCATGATTATCCACTTGAGAACCCCACAGTCAACCTTTAAATTGGCATGGATAAAGAAAGCGATCGCAGCCGAGATCAGCACATAGGCTGCAAAAGTTTCCTGGGAAAATCCCAACAGTAATAGAGGGACCAGTTGAAAGACTTTGGTAAAGACCTGATCCAGGGGATGAACCTTGACCGCAGCCAGCCAATCGAGTTCCTTGGCACTGTGATGCACCTGGTGAAACCGCCACAACCAGGGCACGCAATGGAGCAGGCGATGGGCAAAGTAATAGCCGATGTCTGCAACCAACATGGCTTCGAACAACTGGAGCCAAATCGGTTGGGTCGCAATGGGAACAGCGACGATCGACTTTTGTTGCAGCATCAGCACCGAGACCGCCAAGGTAATCAGCATCCCCGCCCCCCGGCCAATGCAGTAGCCCGTGAAGTAGTAGATCACATCTGTCCACCACCCGAAACGCAGGATAGGCTGACGCCGCAGACCCAGCCACCGTTCCAGAGGGATGAAAATCAGAGCCAGGAGGCAGAATCCACCGATCGCGTGAAAGAACATGCTTGATACCCAATTGTCTCGCTAGAGAGTTGCCTGCGTCTGAGGGCATGGCACTATCCTTACTTAAATTCACGCTCTTCTGGGGGATTACGGAGGGGTGCGTGTCACCTTATTGGTAGAAAAATCAGGCATACCTGCCAAGAGCTTGAACTAGCTACGGCACGTTAAGTCTTTTATTTTTCTCTGTAGAAGGTGACACGCACCCATTACGGAGAGCGGCCCTAACATCTCCTCAGGATTACCATAGAAGAAATTCAATTAATACCATTAGCCCCAGATAATCTTTTAATCATAGAGTCTAATTAACTGATTTAATTGACATAAATAATCATTGAATTCAACAAGAAATCATAAGCAAAACTTAGAAGTGATATCGCTAATTTTATTGGTTTGTAAGGCTTTTCGGAATCCATGAAGAAGCAAATTGATGTCATACTTTTTGATAATTAAGAAATGTTGAACTGTCCCTATAAAAATCAATTAAGACCAGGGCAGCTCAAAGGAACTTTTCTTTTAATTGTGAATTTCCTGAGTTTTTTAGAGGCAATAACCGATGGCCCAATTGTTACTACAGACCATCTGGCTCATACCTTGTTATGCCCTGCTGGGCACGGTTCTGTCCGTCCTGTGGTTTCCTTCTATGATCCGCAGGACAGGTCCCCGACCTGCCGGATATGTCAATTTGTTGATGACATGCTTGGCCTTGCTCCATAGCGTTTTAAGCCTGTCTGCCATCTGGGGACAGCCTGCCCAGGAGTTCTTGCTTCCCTGGTTGCAGGTGGCCAATCTGGATTTAACCCTGCCTATTTTGCTTTCTCCCACCACCGTAGGGGCCTGTGTGGTAATTACGGGCATCAACCTGCTGGCGCAAGTGTATGCCGTGGGTTATATGGAGATGGATTGGGGTTGGGCCAGATTTTACTCCCTGCTGGCCCTATTTGAAGCGGGAATGTGTACGCTGGCCCTCTGTAATTCCCTCTTCTTCAGTTACATTGTGCTGGAGATCCTGACCCTGGGGACCTATCTGCTGGTAGGCTTCTGGTTCAACCAATCCCTGGTGGTTACGGGTGCGCGGGATGCATTTCTGACCAAGCGGGTCGGGGATCTGTTCCTGCTGATGGGGGTGATTGCGCTGCTCCCACTGGCTGGAACCTGGAACTTTACTGAACTGGCCGATTGGTCTCAGACGGCCCAGGTCGATCCCACCGTGATGGCCCTGGTCAGTCTGGCCTTAATTGCCGGTCCCATGGGCAAATGTGCCCAGTTTCCCCTTCACCTGTGGCTGGACGAGGCCATGGAAGGTCCTCTACCCAGTACCATTTTGCGGAACTCGGTGGTTGTGGCCACAGGAGCCTGGGTTCTGATTAAACTGCAACCGGTGCTGGCCCTTTCGCCGATCGCCATGGTGGCCCTGATCTTCATCGGTGGCTTAACCGCCGTCGGGGCATCCTTGATTGCGATCGCCCAGATTGATATCAAGCGCACCCTCTCCTATGCCGTCAGCGCTTACATGGGGTTGGTCTTCATTGCTGTGGGCACCCAACAGACGGAAGCGGCGTTTCTGCTGACCCTGACCCATGCACTGGCTATGTCCCTGCTGGTCATGAGCATCGGTTCCATCATCTGGAATAGCGTCACCCAGGATTTGACCCAATTGGGGGGTCTGTGGTCGCGCCGACCCATTTCAGGATTGGCCTTTCTCACAGGGCTGGCAGGTTTAGTGGCCTTTCCTCCCTTAGGCAGTTTTTGGGCCTTACTGAAACTGGCAGACGGTCTCTGGAGCACACAACCCTGGCTGGTTGGATTACTTCTGTTCGTCAATGGCATGACTGCGTTTAGCCTGACCCGGGTCTTCAGCCTTGTTTTTGGGGGGCAGGCTAAGCAGATGGCGCAACGATCGCCCGAAATTCACTGGCCCATGGCTTTTCCCATGGTGGTGTTACTGGGCTTCACCCTGCATCTACCTCTGGTGCTACAGGCATTTGACCTTCTCCCCCACTGGGCAACGCTGAATACCGATGTGGCTCTGCTGTTGATCTGGTCTACCCTCTCTGGTATCAGCATTGGGGGAGTTGTTTATCTGGGAACCGCTGTGCCCAAGCCGGTGCAACTGCCTTGGGTAGCTCTGCAGGAGTTGCTGGCCTATGACTTCTATACAGCCAGATTCTATCGCCTGAGCATTGTGTTTGCGGTTGATCTGGTCTCTCGTCTGACCGCCTGGTTCGATCGCTACATTGTCGATGGCCTGGTCAACCTGTTTGGCCTGGTCACCCTGCTGAGTGGGCAGAGCCTGAAGTACAGCACTTCAGGCCAGGGACAGTTCTACATCCTAACTATTTTGCTGGGCATCGGCCTGGTCGCTGTCCTGGTCTTTACGTTCTGAGGATCACTGTTAGTTGGAGGCGTTGTACGCAACAGTTCTCTGCCCAATCCTATCAACCCCAATTTTGAATTAATGAATGGATCCCTATGCTGAGCCTCTTGATCTGGCTTCCTATTTTTGGTGCCCTCCTGGTAGCCCTCTGGCCGGGAAAGGCCACGACTGGATCGATCCGATGGGTGGCTCTGGCGATCGCCACGCTCACCCTGCTCTGGACCGGCTTCTTAATGGCCCGCTTCGACTTCGAGCTGGCTGGGTTGCAAATGCAGGAAACCCTGCCCTGGATTGATGCCCTCGGTTTGACCTATGGGCTGGGAATAGATGGTCTGTCCCTGCCCTTGTTGGCCTTAAACAGTTTTTTGATCTGGATTGTAATTTTTGGAACCAACGCGCAAATAGCCCGACCGCGTCTGTTCTACTCCCTGGTTCTGATCGTGTCCGGTGCGATCGCAGGAGCATTTCTGGCCCAGAACTTGCTGCTGTTTGTCCTCTTCTATGAGCTGGAATTGATTCCTCTCTATCTGATGATTGCCGTCTGGGGCGGGGCCAAACGGGACTATGCCGCCATGAAGTTCCTGCTCTACACCGCTGTCTCTGGGGTTCTGGTACTGGTCGGTTTCCTGGGCATTACCTGGCTGAGTGGGTCTTCCAGCTTTGACTACAATGCCGTCTCCCCCAGTGACTTACCCTTAACAGTCCAGCTGATTCTACTTACCCTGATCCTGATTGGCTTTGGGATTAAGACTCCGCTGGTGCCCCTGCATACCTGGTTGCCCGATGCTTATGTGGAAGCATCCCCGCCTGTGGCTATTTTGCTCGGTGGCATCCTGGCGAAGTTGGGCACCTACGGGCTGGTTCGTTTCGGTCTGCAACTGTTTCCAGAATCCTGGTCGCTGGTGTCGCCGGGATTGGCCATCATCGGTGTGTTCAGTGTCCTCTATGGTGCTCTGACAGCGATTTCCCAGCGCGATATTAAACGGATGGTCGCCTACAGCTCGATCGGTCACATGGGCTATGTCCTGGTGGCCTGCGCCGCTGGAACCGAGTTGAGCCTGTTGGGCGCGATCGGTCAGATGGTCAGCCACGGTTTGATTCTGGCTGTTCTCTTCTACCTGGTTGGGGTGATTGAGACCAAGGTCGGAACCCGGGATCTGGATGTGCTGAATGGTCTTCTCAATCCGGTTCGAGGTTTACCGATGGTTAGTGCCCTGTTGATTCTGGCAGGCATGGCGAGCGCTGGAATTCCTGGCTTGGTCGGATTCATTGCCGAGTTTCTGGTTTTCCAGGGCAGTTTCCCCGTCTTCCCCGTAGCAGCTCTCCTGTGCGTGCTGGCCAGCGGTTTGACCGCTGTCTATTTTGTGATTCTGCTCAATCGGACCTGCTTCGGCAAGCTCAATAATGCCACCGCCTATTATCCCCGGGTTACCTGGCTGGAACAGGCTCCGGCCCTAATCCTGGTGGCCATCATCTGCTTCCTGGGGGTACAACCCTCCTGGCTACTGCGCTGGAGTGAACCCACAGCCGCCGCGCTGATTTCTACCCTGCCGCCGGGCAGTACCCAGACGATCGCCCAATCCCCTTCACCTGGACAGCCCTGATCCTCCTCAATCCCATGGCGGACTGGCATTTCATGCAACGCCTCTATCTGAATCCTCTACCAAATATTTCCCATGACAACAGCAATTCTGAACCAGGCCACTATCCCTGCCTCGAAACATGAATACGCTGACATCATCCATCGCCTGGAAGCAGGTGGATCGATGCTGCCAGATACCCCAGAGAATCTGATGCAGATCATTGGCATTTACAAAGCCTATGCAGTGCCCATGGATTTCTACTGGCGGGATCTGCTCTATATTGCTGAGCGTGTATTTCTCGACCCCTTCCCCTTCTTTAAGTACTTCCTGCCCCAGGAATACCTGGACCTGCATAACCACTATGCCGGAGACGATGCCGATCTGAGGATTTGGCGGGGACCTGCGACAGCCCATCCGGAATTGCTCGCCTTTATGGAAAAAGGGGAGACTTTCAAGATGCCCCGCCTCTTCCATCACCTCTGGCACGATCGCATCAATATGGAATTTGCCGAAGCTTGTATGCGGGCAATGCTCTGGCACCGCCACATGTATGCTCCTGTGAATCAGTTTGATGCCTATCTGGATAGTGACGAATACCGGGCAAATGCCGATCGGGCTATCCGGGCTTACTTCAAGTACAACCCAGTGATGCTGGGTCTCTATCAACTGTTCCCAGAGATGTTCCTGGAGCAATGTCGGCAGATGTCCTACTATGCCAACCTGGGCCTGTTCTGGGAGGTGATGGCTCCTGTATTTTTCGAGATGTCTGACCTCTACGACGAAGGGGGATTCAAAGGCGTCCCGGATGCCATGAACTTCCTGGTGAATGGGATTTTTGCGATCGCCGGTCGTCCTATTTATCACCATGCCTATATTCGGGGTGAATGTTACGAAATCATCCCCAAATCCAAGGGCTTTACCTGGTTGTATGAGGCTGCGCTGCCTTATGTCGAGGCTGTGTTTTACCGCACCGCTCCCTTCCGGGGCACCAAATCCTACAATGCTCAAGCCAAACAGGTGCCGGATGACCAGAAAGATTTCCACTACGGCATTCTCTATGCGGATGTCTTCCCGGTCGGCACGGCTGGGATTCCACCGACGCTGCTGATGCAGGATATGCTCCACTTCCTGCCTCCCTATCTGGTGGAGTATTACCAGCAGCATTGCCGGGGTGAGGACGATGTGTTGATTCAGTTAGGGATCAGTTTTCAGCGATCGATGTATAACGTCACCTCAGCCGTGATTCAGGCCTTGCGAACCGCCCTCCTGTATCCCCTGGATGACCCCAATCCCAGGCACCTGATGGCCAATCGTCAGTTTTTCGAGGCCCAAATGGATCGCTTCAACCGGCCAGAAGCTCGTTTGCGGATGATTCAAAATCAGGATTACCGATAAAGGGTCAGGGCTGGCCTTGGGGTCGGCCCTTGACTGGTTCCAGCTTGAAAACAGGGGAAAGTTCAGGGGATTCCTGCCCAGGATGCTTATCTCTGGGCTTTTTACCAAGCCCAGAAGATTACTGAATCTGCAATTTGGCTATCAGGGGAAATTCGTGGAATCACCGAGTTCATTGACGACGATCACAGGGCAATCTAGGCTCAATCACAGAAATTTTCTGGTGAAAGACTGAAGATTAATATCGAGCCAATTCACCTCTGTTGTGTCCTATGCTGCTTAACTTGCTACCTTCGGCCATTGTTGAACTGTATGCCTCTACCCTGGCAACAGGCAAGCTGACCCTGGCCGATCGCTATGGTCTATTCGCTGCCCTGATGGACAATTCCCTCAGCTCAGAAGAATTCAAGATGATTGATCGGGTCCTTTATGGGCTGCGTCGGGGACACATTCAGGTAGTGGACGATTTGTCTACTGTGCAGTAACCTTGTATCTGCTGTAACTTATTGCTATCTTCAGGGGGTGATGGAGTCATGGAAACCTTGGTTCACAACAAATTAATCCAATTCTTGCAGGACGATCTGGCCGTCCCTGCAGACTCTATCTCCCTGGCACTCCAACATTCTGAGCAAATGACCGGCTTGTTGCCGATGATTCTCTGGCAGTATGGCCTGATTTCTCTGGTTCAACTGGAGCGAATCTTTGACTGGCTTGAAACCAATCGCCCCTTGCCCCAAGAGCTTTAGAGCCCGGAGAGCGTTGTGATCGCTGCCAGCAATTCAGCCAGATTGACCGGTTTATTTAAGTGAATCTGAAAACCGGCCTGGAGCGATCGTTGCTGGTTGTCTGCTCCAGCGTAGGCTGTGAGCGCGATCGCCGGAATTCCCCCCCCCTGTTCTGGCTTGAGCGTTCTAATCCGACCCATAAGGGTATAGCCATCCTGGTCAGGCATCCCAATGTCGCTAATTAACACGTCAAAAGGGGAAGATTGGTGCAGGGCCGTCACTGTCCAAATTGCTTCCTCTGCGCTTCCCACTGCCACAACTTCCAATCCATGGGTTTGTAGCATCTGAACCATAAGTTGACGTGCATCTATCTCATCATCCACTAGCAGAATCCGCAACGCAGCCAGTTCGGATGAACTATTTAAACGGGAAGCCTCCCTTTCAGGGACTGTCCGCCGCAGGTGACTCTGCTGCTCGACGGCTATCAGGGGCAACGTCACCATGAATGTGGCTCCTTTCCCCTCCCCCTCACTCCTGGCCTGAATTGTCCCACCATGGAGTTCAACGAGCTGGCGCACGATCGCCAGTCCCAACCCCAATCCACCGTACGATCGGGTAATGGAACTATCCGCCTGCCGGAAGCGATCAAACACATAGGGCAGAAATTCTGGACTGATCCCTTTGCCTGTATCACAAATTTCCAGTTGAGCGTAGCGTGCCTGACCAGAGATCATCTTCGGATCCGATGTTTTCTGGTTTGGCAGGCACTGAGCTTCCCTGGTGGCAGATCCCATCACCAGAGATAACCGTACCGCCACCTGTCCTCCTTCAGGAGTGAACTTAATCGCATTGGACAGCAGGTTCCAGACCACCTGCTGCAAGCGATCGAGATCCCCTGCAACCAGCCCCATCTGCCGATCTAGAACAGTCTGTAACTGGATTCTTTTGGCCTCTGCCGCCGGACGAACGGTTTCCAGGGCTGTAGTGATAACCGCAGGGAGGCTGACAGGACGAATATTCAAACGCAACTGCCCCCGGATAATCCGTGAGACATCTAACAGATCTTCAACCAACTGAGCCTGAGCTTTAGCATTGCGTTCAATGGTTTCCAGGGCCCGATGGATAGTGGTTGGATCAAGCTGGCGGGTTTGCAGCAGATGCACCCAGCCCAGAACCGCATTCAGCGGCGATCGTAATTCATGGGATAGGGTCGCCAGAAATTCGTCCTTGAGTCGGTTAGCTGTTTCCGCTTCAGTCCGGGCTAACTGCTCAGACTGCAACAGCAGTAATCGTGCTTGTTCAGCCTCTCGTAATTCTGTGGCTGCCTGTTCCAGTGCTATGTAAGCCCGGACCTGGGATCGGGTAATCCCAAACAAAATCAGACTAATCAACCCACCAATCAAAGCAACAAAGGGAACCAGTCGGCGTTCTGAGTTAGAGTCCAGATCTGGACGGGAGGAGAAGGTAATGGTCCAGGGATGTCCAGCAATCTCGATCTTTCTGACCGTGTGAAATCGGGGTTGATAGGACAAATTCTTGAAGCGGTCCTTGTGTCGTGAATCATGTAACAGGTATTCTGGACGCGGCTCTAATCCGTCATAGATCTGGAAATTCACCAGCTCCCCCTGGGGCTCTCCAAAAATACCCTGGATAAAATCATCTGCCCGGAAGGGAATATAGACAAATCCTCTCAGGTTCGCCTGCCGCTGAGCTATTGTAGGGGGTGTGAGGGCTCCCTCATAAATTGGCAGATACAGCAGAAAACCGGCCTGTTTGTTAGGATCAATCTCCTGCACCAGGGTAACCCGACCAGACATAGCAGGCCTGCCGCTATCCCGAGCCCGTTCCATCGCTACCCGGCGAATGGGTTCCGTAAACATATCAAAGCCGATCGCCGCCTGATTGCGCCGGTCCAACGGTTCCAGATACACGATCGTATGGTACTCCTGCCGGACATAGGGGGGGCGAATGTAAAAATTCTGTACGCCCTGCCGCCGCATGGTCTGGACCAGGTCCTCTACCTGGGAAGGAGTAACTCGCCTGGAAAACCCAATTCCCTGAAGACCCGGGTACTGCTGACGCAAACTCAACTGGCTGACATAAATCCGAAATTCATTCAGGCTGACCCGATCGGTGGCTGCGAACAGACCATTGCCTGCCCGTAACAGGGCAATACAGGTATTGATCCGGTCCTGAATATCCTTTAAGGTTCGCTGTGTGGCATTGTCAAACTGGAGTTGATCTCTAGCCCTGGCAGTGGTCTCTACTGAGAGGATGGCGATCACAGTCAGCAACAGGGTTCCCAGCAAGACGAAGTAGGGAATGGCAATGCGACTAAGGCATCGGGCCCCCAATCTAGAAGTAAAGGACCGGAGCATTTCTGAAAGCTGGACTTGCATCCTGTTCGACATCCACAAGGGTTTGAGATTTCCTTTAACGGACGTTCACCGAATACGTAAATTGAAAGGCTGGAAAATCTCCCGGCTGCTTAGGTTTACCCGTCAGAACTAGGTCATAGCCACCCGCTTTAGGAAAGGTAATCTCTGTACCAGGAACCCCCTTGTATTGCTCCACTGCGATCGCTTTCAAGGTGGGTTGCAGGATAGGTTGGGGATTGCGACTGCGGGGAACCGCATAAACTGCCAGACGGCAGTCGCATTGGGAGAGGGAAATAGGCTGTCCACCTCGCCGAGTGAGGGCAAACCAGGCCCTGGAAGATTGGCCAGCCTTAGGGTTGTGGTTCGGCTCAATGTGGAAGGTGGCCGCAACGTTACCCTTGGTCTGGATATTGTGGGCTAGCATCGATCGGGCTGGACTTAACATAGAACAGCAGGTGAGGGCAGCCAGGTTAATCCCTGTGGCCCAAAATCGCTCTCCTATCACCTTTTTATTTTTGGGAAACATAGAACTTCTCCAATCGTAGGATAAACCAGAACCAGCGCTGACGAACCAGCAACACAAACAATAATCCTATCCCCAGGAACACAGTCCGAACTTCAGTGGCCATCGTCCCTTCCAGGTTGCCCAGGTAGTGAGAACCAATCAGCGCCGTATGCACCACCGCCAGCACCAGAGCTGGCATTGTCAGCAGGTGGATCAGCCGCCAGAACTTGCCCAGGAGGTTGATCAGGCGATCGTGGCTTGTCAGCACTGCAGGGGTCATCAGGGCCAAGGCAATGAGACCCGTCCAGATCCCCCACTGATGTTCTGGTAGTAGGAAGTTCACGGCATCCAGGTTCCAATCCAGGGTATGGTTCAGGCTATGGAGGCTATGGGCCACAGCCAGGATAAATGCTCCCACCCCCAGAAGGCGGCGGTAGCGCAGGGGCTGGGGCCACAAGCAACTGATGGGACGAGCTACCAAAGCCAGCATCAAACAGAACAAGGCAGCATGGCCCGTATAGTCTGTCATGGCCCCGGTGCGCAGTAGGGTCAGTATCCCGATCGTCAGCGTCACCCAACCGCCCAGACGAAAAAGCTGGCTGCGGCGATCGGCACTCAGGGATGCCGCTGATACCCCAACCCCAAACATGGCAGGTACAGTCCCCAGGCCAAAAGCGAGTAAGGTCAGTGCTCCCTGGTGGATCTCTCCTGTCTCTGCTGCTTTAATCTGAGCCACATAGAGGAATCCACAGGGAATTAGCCCCCAGGTCAGGCCCAGAAAAGCCGGAGTCCACCAGTAGGTCTGTCTGGAGAGCCCCCTCATGACATGCTCCAAACGGTGATGCAGACCGCCCTGCAACAATGGATGCAGGATGGGCAGATGGGGAAATCCCTTCGGAGTAATTTGAGCCAGACCCATCCAGATCAGAAGCAGACCGGTCAGGATCGCCAGTCCCTGCCGCAGGATGCTGTCGATACCCGCCAGTTGCCCTCCGGCTAGCAACACGGATCCGACGGCTCCAATCCCGGCCCCGACCAGAATGTAGCTGAGAATTCGCCCCAGGTTCAGGAGGCTGTGAAAAACCAGCCGTTGTTTCCAGGTCGTTGTCCCCCCTGGGTTGGCTAAAGAAAATGCCACCACCAGAGGACCACACATGCCCAGGCAATGGCCAAAGCTCCCCAGAAAGCCCAGGTTCATGATCAGGAACAGCTCAATCATCTTTGCGATCGCAAGCAGTTAAGGGGCCAGCTTCCAAGATTTTCAGGAGGAATAGTTGACCTGCACCCTATTTTAAGGGGTTGGTGTTGTCTGTAGAGACGTTCGTGACAGGTCTCTAGAGGCAACACCCTGTGCAGGGATAAGTTGGAGGGATTAACTGTGGTAATAATCCCGATACCAGGTGACGAATTTCTGCAACCCCGCTTCGATCGAGGTCGCAGGCTTAAAACCGACATCCCGGACCAGGGCATCCACGTCTGCGAAGGTCTCAATCACATCCCCAGGTTGCAGAGGCAGAAAATTCTTCTGGGCTTCCAGACCCAGGCACTTTTCCAGGGTTTCAATGAAGTGCATTAATGCCACCGGTTGATTATTGCCAATGTTGTAAATCCTGTAAGGGGCATTGCTGGTTCCTGGATCGGGATTCTGACCCGACCACTGGGGATTGGGTTGGGGAATGTGATCTAGGGTCCGTACCACTCCCTCAACTACGTCCTCAATGTAGGTGAAATCTCGTCTCATTTGGCCATGGTGGTAAACGTCGATCGACTGTCCGGCCAGAATGGCCCTGGTAAAGGAGAAGTAGGCCATATCGGGGCGACCCCAGGGACCGTACACGGTAAAAAACCGGAGCCCGGTTGTGGGGAGCCCATAGAGATGGCTGTAGGTATGGGCCATCAACTCATTGGCTTTTTTGGTGGCTGCATAGAGGCTGACTGGATGATCCACATTGTCATGCACCGAGAAGGGCATTTTAGTGTTGGCACCATAGACAGAACTAGAGGAAGCAAACACCAGATGCTGCACTTCCGTATGACGGCAGCCCTCCAGGACATTGACAAAGCCTACCAGGTTGCTATCTACGTAGGCATGGGGATTTTTCAAGGAATAGCGCACACCCGCCTGGGCTGCCAGGTGAACCACCCGATCGAACTTTTGCTCTAAAAACAGGTTGGCCGTCGCCGCCCGGTCTGCCAGATCCAGGGGATAGAATTGGAAACCTGATTCTGCCTGTAGTTGGGTCAGACGCCCTTGTTTCAGGTTGACATCATAGTAGGGATTCAAATTATCGAGGCCAACAACCTGATCGCCCCGTCGCAGCAGTTTCTGGGCAAGATGGAAGCCGATGAATCCGGCTGCTCCAGTGACTAATACCTTCGCCATATATCCTCAATTCTTGATGGTTGATCTCGAGATCCTTGAAGTTGTCCTCAATTTCCTATACGCTCTGTACGGTTTTATAGCCCTGTAATTCTATATACATTCATGGATAATTTATCTGGTTTTTGACGACGTATTTTTGGTTGTGCATCAAATAATTGTTGGATAAGTTGCGAAGTCTTGCCAAGTCCAAGGCTCTGCTGCCAAGTTTGCTCGTTGAGCCGCAGTTGTTTTGAATCGGCTATGCCGCCAAATCCAATTGAAATAACTGACAACCAATCGTGTAGTCACCTTCGTTTGCTCCCACACCTTGCCAAACTTGTTTTGCCGTCGATGCCACCGTCCTGTTTGTTGCCGGATAATACCATTGGTTCTCTCTAATCGTTGGGTTTTATCCTTACCAATGTGATGATGAATTTCTGGTGGAAGGACTCGTTCATACCCTCCCCAATCATCGCTATTCCACTGTTTGCACTCCGTTTTTCCTTCCGTTGTGACCATCAGTTCTTCAATCAACTCATCCGTATGCTTTCCCACACGGGCCGCCAAGATCAGCCCACTGCTATTGGCTAAACTCAACCCCACCCAACAGTCTCCCAGGTCTAATTCTAGGGGCAGACATTGCTTCTGTTTTTTTGCACAAAGGACCACATCTCAKCAGCACTCACCTCCTCGGTTTCAACTTGAGCCACCTCCTGATTGTGGATGAGTTGAGCTTTGCTACTCGCTCGTCGAATAATACTCACTACCGTGTTATAAGCTAACCCGCTAATCCGACTAATCCCTCGTAAACTGGTGCCCTCACTGTGAGCTTGCAGGACTTGTTGAATTTGCTCTGGACTGACGTGACGGTAGTAGTAGAGGGTGTCAAAACTCTCTGAGAAGGTTTGTTGGCACCCCAGGCAAAAGTAGCGTTGATGCCCATTCGGCATCTTGCCATGCTTGTGAGTCTTAGAATGACCGCAGAGCTTACATTCCATAGCTTGAGTAGGTGAATCGTTGATTCCTTACTCTACCAGACCCACATCAGTTTGACGCACTACCATCAGCCGTCTGACTTGCGCTAAAGCATCTTCACCTGAAATTGGCTGAACAGAACCATTTCGCACTTCATCTCGGCGTCGCTTGGCTTCAGTTACCCAAACTGCCTGAATTGCTGAGTCAGTGTCGAACTCCAAGCTTTCCACCAACTTGTCCGCAAGAAGCGCTCTTGATGCACTCGGCAAGGATAGTATTTCCTCCGTCAGTTGCTCAATTGATCGCATAATTCCTCGCAGAAGGCTGAATTCCAAATACAATTGTAGCAAAATCTGGTGTTAACAGAACTTGATGAAGTAGTCGCGAGCATCGGGTTTTTTGCTAGGTGAGTGGACACACTATCCTAAACATCATTATCTTTTGATATACATTGTACAGTTACGAATTCAGAGTTTCTAAGTCAAATAAACATCTCCCGAAAAAGCATGAATCCTGAGCAAAGATTAGACTACCTTTATAAAGAGTATGTTCGGCTAAGCCAACAAGCAGAAGAATATATCAGAAGTGCCTTTGAGGACTTTAAGTTAATGGGGGTAATTGGCGCTACCATAGCACTTTGGAAACCCATCGTAGATGTTATCGTGCTTGCAAATCCCAAAATTGACTACAGTGGACTCTTATTTCTCGGCTTTCTCAGTCTCCTGCTAATTATTGCAATCATAGGATTCTGGAATTTAATCAAACAATCATTCATTATTTTCTTCACAGACAATCTTCAGGGTTATGAAGAAGCAATTAGGAAAGAGCTTAATGAGCTGGAAGATTCAAAGGTTTTCAGCTTGAACCTTGAAAAGGAAAAGAAACTTCTTTTCAGTTACAGAACTACTTTTGCAGCCTTCCTTTCGGTCTTTGCGATTGCAACTATTTCTATACCATTTTTAATTCTATTTTCCTTCAAAATTACTTATGCACTTATCTATTTGCTGCTATCACTAATGATCTTCGCAGTTTATTTTCGAGTGCTTAAGAAATCAACTAAGCAGTATCTCAATAGGTGATACATAGCGGCTTAATCCTTGATGCTGATAGTCAGCTTCCGTTTAATGCCAGGTCTGAAAATCTAAGCAGCCTAACGGTGCCCATCACCCGCTGCTGATCACTTCTCGATCTCTACAGATAACCTTGATACGGTCGGGTGCACGGGCGTTGTTATGCTGCCGCAATTAGCGTCTATCTCACGCTGCAACTCTGCAATCGTATCTAAAACCGTAATGAAGCGCCGCCCGAAACTAGTGAGTTTATATTCAACTCGTGGTGGAACTTCTGGGTAAGAAAATTTGTCTAGAATTCCGAAACTGACCATTTTGCTCAGGCAATCGTTTTGTACTTTTGTTGTGAGTCCATCAATAGAGCGTGTAATTACTCCGGGACGATCGACCCCCTGACAAATCAAGCTCAAAATTTGCATTGACCACTTGCAGCCAACGATGTACTCCACCATTGCGGCGGCTGAAGTGTTTTTTCTGACTTGTTTCCCATTCATCTGATACAACCTAAACTTTTCCTAGATTCCGCTTCAATTTCTACCTGAAAGTGCCTACCTTACTGGAAGGTGCATACTTCCTGAATCCGTTGAAGTTTGATTAATATGCTTGCTGGAAGCACATTGCTCTCAAACATTATAGGAAACAAACGATGTACCAAGAATTTCAGCAGCGGCAAGCATTGATCATTGGTGGGAGTAGTGGCATCGGACAGACGGTTGCAGAAACCCTCTTAAATTATGGAGCATCTGTAACAGTCGTCGCACGCAATTCTGAGAAGCTTCAGGCAGTCTTGTCCCACCTAGAGCAGTTCGGCAAAGTTCAGGGGTGGCAGGCAGATATCAGCAATCGCCAAGAGACATCTCGATTTGTAGAGCGTATTGCGAATGAGCTACCGAGTGTGCATTACCTGGTAAATTCTGCTGGCGTTTTTCTGCCAAAGACTTTTCTTGACCATTCTGAAGCGGACTACGATCTCTACCTCAACATCAATCATGGAACCTTTTTTGCAACCCAACAAGTTGTCCGTAACATGGCTCAGCGTGGGCAGGGTGGTGCAATTGTCAATATTGGCTCAATGTGGGCACATCAGGCTGTTCTAGCGACACCCTCTTCTGCTTACTCAATGGCAAAAGCAGGTTTACACTCTCTCACGCAACATTTGGCGTTGGAACTAAGTAGTCAGGAGGAATTAAATATAAAACGTTCCAGGGAGTAATTGCCCCTACTACTACGAGCTTGCATTCCCTCGATGATCGCATCGGCTAAATCAACTTCATGCTCAAACATCCGCCCAGCAATTTCATGGGTTTTGAGTTGATGCCACTGCTCCTCGATCCGATTCATCTCAGAACAGTAGGGTGGCAACCAGAAGAGGAACAATCCTTGGGCTTGCCACTTGAGCCATTGTTGCTGAGCCAGACGACTGGTATGGGCAGAGCCATTATCTTGAACAACTACCGTTAATCGCCCCGTTTGAGCCAGGGTAACAGATGCCTTCTCGGCAATCCAGTCCATGAC